>JAUVKN010000251.1 GCA_030596245.1 Bacteroidia bacterium
TAATTGGCTTTCAGGTATGCGGTCTGATAGGATACATAGGCATAACAAGTGGAGTGGGACTTATTGAAGGCATACTGTGCAAAAGCTTCCCAGTCCGTCCAAATCTTCTCAATCTTCTTTATTGGAATTCCGTTCTTGGTGCAGCCCTCTTCAAACTTCACCTTGAGCTCGTCCATCATCTTTTTGATCTTCTTGCCCATGGCTTTCCTTAAAGAGTCTGCCTCGCCCCTGGTGAATCCGGCCAGCTTTCTTGAAAGCAACATCACCTGCTCCTGGTACACCGTAATCCCATAAGTATCTTTGAGGTACTCCTCCATTTCCGGACGATCATATTCGATCTTCTCCTTCCCGTGCTTCCGGTTGATGAAACTGGGAATGTATTCCATGGGACCTGGGCGGTAGAGAGCATTCATGGCGATGAGATCTTCAAACCGGTTAGGTTTCAATTCCCTCAGGTATTTTTTCATTCCAGCCGACTCAAATTGAAACAGGCCTGTGGTATCCCCTTTGGAATAGAGGTCAAACGTAATTTTATCGTCCATCGGGATGTGATCAATATCGATCTCAATTCCCTTAGATTCACGAATATTGGCAACTGCATCTTTAATGATGGAGAGGGTTTTTAATCCCAGAAAGTCCATCTTGAGCATGCCCACATCTTCCACGAAATGGCCATCGAATTGGGTAACCAGCAGGTCAGTGTCTTTTGATTTACACACAGGGAGGTGCTCGATCAAACTGTTTCGACCGATGATCACACCACAAGCATGAAGACCTTTCTGCCGGATGGAACCCTCCAGCCTCTGAGCTATACGCAGGGTATTTGAGATCAGGGGATTGGAAGAGTTTTGCTCTTTTTTTAGCTCGGGAACTTCTTCGAATGCTTTGGCAAAGGTGGTTCCAGGTCGTTCCGGAACCAGTTTGGCAAGACGATCGGCTTCTGGCAGAGGTAATTTCTGGATTCTGGCCACATCTCTGATGGCCATTTTTGCAGCCATGGTGCCAAAAGTAATGATGTGAGCCACACGATCGTGACCATATTTGTTTACCACCCACCGGAGTACCTCCTCCCTGCCATCTTCATCAAAATCGATGTCAATATCCGGCATAGAGATGCGATCAGGATTTAAGAACCTTTCGAACAGCAAGTCATATTTGATGGGATCGATGTCTGTGATGCCCAGACAGTATGCTACTGCTGATCCCGCCGCTGATCCCCGACCGGGTCCCACCGATACTCCCATGTTGCGGGCGGCAGCAATAAAGTCCTGGACAATCAGAAAATAGCCCGGAAATCCCATTCGTTGAATGGTGCCCAGTTCAAAATCGATGCGCTCTTTAATTTCTTTGGTGATCTCATTGTACCTCTTTTTGGCGCCTTCATAGGTGATGTGCTTCAGGTAGGTATCCTCGTTCTCAAATTCTTCGGGAAGTGGAAAATAGGGCATCACCGGATTGGAATTCAACTCGAATTGTTCAACCTTATCGGCTACTTCAATGGTGTTGTTCAATACATCGGGATGGTCGGAAAACACATCTTTCATCTCCTCCTGGGTTTTAAACCACTCCTGGCGGGTATACCGCATTCTGGTGGGATCATCCAGGTCCTTCCCGGTGTTGAGGCATATGAGGTGATCGTGGGCCTCCGAATCTTCCATATTCACGAAATGAACATCGTTGGTGGCCACGCATTTTATGCCAAGCTTATTACTCAATTCAAGGAGGGTTCGGTTCACAAATACCTGATCGTCAAAAACCAGCTTGTTCATCCCCGGATCATCGGTCCGGTGTCGCATTAATTCTAGATAGAAATCCTCGCCAAAGATCCTTTTATACTCCAGGACAATTTTTTCGGCTTCTTCGATGGACCGGTGCATGATTGCCTGCGGAATCTCTCCACCCAGGCATGCAGACAAACAGATGATCCCTTCATGATATTTCTCCAGCAATTCCCGGTCAATTCGGGGCTTATAATAGAAACCTTCTGTCCACCCCAGGGATACCAGTGTGGTAAGGTTCCTGTAACCTGTCTCGTTCTTCGCCAGCAGGACTATGTGGTCAAAAGCATCCAGATTCTTATCCTCCCTGCTGCTCCTGGACCTTCGGGCAATATAGGCTTCGCACCCGAGTATGGGCTTAATGCCGCGTTTGGTGGCTTCATTATGGAACTCTTTGACTCCGAACATGTTTCCGTGATCAGTAATGGCCACAGCCCTCATCCCATCATCAATGGCTTTTTTGAGTAGTTCTGGAATACTGGCTGCCCCGTCCAGGATAGAATACTGGGTATGCACATGCAGGTGGCAGTATTCGAGTTGCTCCTTCTCTGTGCTCTCCGGTGAATGATCGGATTGTGTCTCCTCACTTTCATCTGAATCACTCTCCCTGTTCGATAGATGTGATAATCCGTATCCCTTAACTTTTCCCTGGTTTTTAGAGATGAAGAGACTGTATTGATCTGGGGTAAGATGGAGGGTTTCGGGGGTTATTATCTTGCGCCTGAGTAATTCAAAAAAGCACCTGGCAGTTGCCTCCACATCGGCTGCAGCATTATGGGCCTGCTGGAACTGGTCATCGAATAGATACTCATAAAGTTCCATCAATTTGGGAGGTTTGAATTTTCCTCCCCTGCCTCCGGGGAGCTTCAGATGATCGGTACTTGACCGCATTGTGCAGACCTGCTTCTTTTCCAGGAATTCCGTAGCCACTCCGCTTCTGATGAATTCCGCACCCAGCGCATTGATATCGAAACGGATGTTATGCCCGATAAGATATCCGGCCAGATCTACTGATTTATTGAACCGAAGCAATCCCTCTTCGAGAGAAACCCCTTGCTTTTGTGCCTTTTCTGTAGAGATGCCATGTACCTTTTCAGCTGAATAGGGAATTTCAAATCCATCGGGTTTGATCAGCACGTTCTGATGATCCATAAGATCCCCGGATTCATCATGCATTTGCCAGGCAATCTGTACGATTCTTGGCCAATTGTCAACTTCGGAAATGAGTGCATTATCCCTCTTAGGTAATCCTGTGGTTTCAGTATCAAAAATCAAAAACATATCCTATCAAATCAGCTAAAATTCTATCATCTCACGGGCAACATATTCTGAGATCATCCTGAAATTTTTTCTGCAAAAACCAGTAAAACAAGGAAAAGCAAATAGCTGTCAGGTGAGATACATTTTGTGTAAAGTTAGGAGAAATAGTGCACCGATCCACCCATGTTAATAATTTATTGGCAGGATTTTTACGTATGAATAGAGGATGAAAAAAATATCAATTTATTTTCACCGGATCGAGATAGGGAGGAGCACACTTACAAAAAAAATCATCATTCGGTAATCAAGCCCATATACTCATTGAGGTAGCAAACTTGGAGAGTGAACCATTCCCTTTCTCAGTTGTTTTATAATGTTCTTCACGAAGCATTTTTTGATTTGTGGAACCACATCATGACCTCAATTATGAAGATCTTCAGTTTCACTCTGATACTTACGCTATCTCTTATACCGGTTGCACATTTGTTTGGTCAACATACCGACGCCAATGTATTTGGCGATGTACAAAGTGGTGGTGAACATGTTCCATTTGCCACCATATATATTGAAGGGACTACCATTGGTACCACCACCGATATTACCGGCCACTATATGCTTATCAATCTGCCTGTTGGAATCCATACCTTTGTTGCTACTTCAATGGGATACAGCACAGTAAAGAAGGAGATCATCATCAAGGAAAATGAATTGCTGGAGGTTAACTTTGTGCTTGAGACAGAGACAATGACCCTTGATGAGGTAGTGGTCACCGGGACCAAAACTTTCAAAAGACAAACTGATGCACCGGTCATTGTAAATGTAATTGACAGTAAATTACTTTCGCAAACCCAGTCCTGTAATATTTCCGAGGGACTAAGGTTCCAGCCGGGTTTGAGGGTGGAAACTGATTGCCAGACCTGTAACTATACCCAGTTGCGCATGAACGGACTGGGTGGTTCCTATTCGCAAATACTGATCAATGGCCGACCCATATTCAGTCCTCTGACAGGATTGTATGGAATGGAACAGATCCCGGCTAACATGGTCGATCGCATTGAAGTGGTCAGGGGTGGAGGATCTGCATTATATGGCTCCAGTGCCATTGGAGGGACTGTCAATATCATTACAAGGATTCCCCGTGAGAACGGATACGATTTGAGCTTTACTTCCCAGCTTATCAATGGGGAGACCTCTGATAACATACTTTCAGGGAACATCAACATGCTTACCCACAAAAGAAATGCCGGAGCCTCCATTTTTGTGAACCGCAGGGTACGGGAAGCGTATGATCACAATGGGGATAACTTCTCTGAGCTCCCTGAATTGCGGAACAATTCATTTGGAGCAAATCTATTCTATAAGCCAACTTATAATCAGAAACTTGAGATTAGTTTTAGCAGCCTGACCGAGTACCGGTATGGGGGTGAAATGATTAATGATGCTGCTCACCAGGCGCAACAATCGGAAGAGAGAACCCATTATGTGCTGATGGGCAGTGCCGATTACCAGGTTAATTTTAACCAGGAGAATAGTTCATTTATTACTTACCTGGCCGGACAGCAAACTACCCGGAAACATTATACAGGAATTGTACCTGACGATTCTGCAGGTATTTTAGTCCATATGTTCGATCCTCCATACGGCTATACATATAATACTACACTTCAGGCCGGAACCCAGTTGAACCACCGGGTTTCTGAATTTCTTGGAGGTAAGAATGTGTTCACCTTTGGAGTTGAATATGTTTATGATGATGTGTTGGATACCATTCCTGCATATAACTATGAAATTGACCAGACCACCGGGATTTTCGGTGCATTTTTTCAAAGTGACTGGGAGATCAGGAATGGGCTGACCTTCCTGGCTGGAGTTCGGGCTGACAAACATAACCTGGTGGACAGGGTCATTCTGAGTCCGAGGCTTTCCTTGCTTTATAAGCTCAGAACTTTCACCCAGTTCAGGCTTACATGGGGAACCGGTTTCAGGGCTCCACAGGCCTTTGATGCAGATATGCATATAGCTTTTGCAGGAGGAGGAGTATCGCGGATATCTCTCTCCCCGGGTCTGGTTGAGGAACGGTCAAACAGTTTTAGTGGTTCTGTCAACTATGATAAGGCTACTGAAAAATTCATCGCCGGATTCACTCTGGAAGGATTTTACACGAAATTGAACAATGCCTTCTACCTCCAACCCATAGGAGAAGATGAATTCGGTGATATGTTTGAAAAAAGGAATGGTGCAGGAGCATCTGTCCAGGGTGGCACCCTGGAGCTAAGGAGTAACTATAATAAGAAGATTCAGGTAGAAGCTGGGTATACCCTTCAATCCAGTCTTTTTGATGAGCCTATTGAGCACATTGAAGGGGAGGAGCCTAAACGAGAATTCCTCCGAACTCCCAATCAGTATGGATATTTGACTTTTTCACTAACTCCCGCTGACCAATTCAATGCTGCTATCACTGGTATTTATACCGGCCCCATGGAGTTGGTCCATTTTGCCGGTGCTCCAGAGCAATCGGTAGATGAATATGTGACTTCTTTTGCATTTTATGAATTAAATCTCAAGGTTGGTTATACCATTAAGGCTGAACGCGTTGATACGGGAATAGAAGTTTTCGCAGGGATTAAAAACATCACCAATGCCTACCAGAATGATTTTGATACGGGGAAAAACAGAGACAGTGGATATGTTTACGGATCTGGTACACCTCGAACCTATTACATTGGCTTGCGGTTGAGGTCGCTTTAAAATCCCATAATTCTTTGCGTATTATCTGATTAATGCTACCTTTGCAGGCTCTAAAATTGTAGGTTTTATTAATTTAATTAACAGAGTATGCCAGCAAAAATCAGATTACAAAGACAAGGTCGCAAGTTTAAGGCGATCTACTCTATTGTAGTTGCTGATAGCAGGGCGCCACGTGATGGTAAATTTATTGAATCATTGGGACAGTATAATCCCAATACCAATCCTGCTACCATTGTTTTGGATTTCAACCGAGCCTTAGAATGGCTGCAGAAAGGCGCTCAACCTACCGATACATGTAGAGCTATCTTATCTTACAAAGGAGTATTGTACAAGAAACACCTGTTGGATGGTGTGAAAAAAGGAGCTTTTGACGAAGCTGAAGCCGAAAAGAGATTCCAGTCATGGATGACCGAGAAGGATCAGAAGGTTCAGGCCAAGAAGGATCAGATCAAGTCCTCTAAGGACAAACTTGAGATGAGCCGTATGGAGAAGGAATCTAAAATCAAAGAAGCCAGGGCGGAGGAGATTGCAAAGAGGAAGTCTGAGCTTATTGAGGCTGAGAAAGCAGTCGAAGAGCCAGCCGAAGAGGTGACAGAGGAACCTAAAGCTGAGGAGCCCAAAGAGGAGT
>JAUVKN010000288.1 GCA_030596245.1 Bacteroidia bacterium
GTCAGATGCAAATCGCTGGTCAACATAACCGATCAGCTCATCCACCTGCTCTGTGTAGTAGTAGTATTGAATAAAAGGCAAGCTACGAAGGTCCCACGAATTGGTTGCCTCCCCTTCCACAAGTGGAGTCAGCTCATTGGACATCCTGCTAATGAGCAGGATGTTATCCTCGTCTACCGCCCTTACCAATGAATTGTTATAGATATTCTCAATGGCCAGCATATAGTCATCACCCAGCGCCTTTTTTAACCTCTCCTTGTCAGATGAAAATTCTGGCCACCAGTTATCCTCCAGGTCCATATAAAATGCTACCACGCTAATATCGCTTTCAGACAGCTTCATTCCAATGATCCTCTCCATGTATTTCGATGCCAATTCCTCAGCCTCCTTCTGGTTTCCCATCTCCCTGACCACTGTTACATATTCTGCAAACTCTCCTGTTTCCAGGGTTCCCCGCTCATATTTCGTCTTATACACTTTCACAACTTTATAACTCTCCACAGTACCTTTAAGTGAGGTCACCAGCTCTTCTGCCGGTGTAAATCCTACCACCCTGCTCACAGGATCACCATCCCGGCTAAAAATAAACATGCTGGGATAACCTTCCAGTCGTTGCTCTGCAGCGTACTTTCTTCCATAATCGGTCTCCCCATCCATGCGTACATTCACAAAATTGGCATTCATATATTCGGCCACAGCAGGATCGGTATATACTTCCCTGTCCATGATCTTACAGGGACCACACCAGGTAGCATACACATCCACAAACATCATCAACTGCTGATCCGAAGCCTTCTTCTGCACCACTTCCATCTCCTCGAGAGTTGTCACCTCGATAAAACTCACCTGACCGGCTACCAGGGAAACAGTTGCCAGCACGATCAATGCACTCAAATATATCTTTCTTATAATATTCATCTCAATGGTTTACAATGAATAGTAGAGATAAAACGACGGGGAAAGAGTTTTGTTCCCGGGATCATGATAAAATCCCGCATTTGTTAAGCAAATCCAGGTACACCTGCGATTCATTTTCCCAGCAAAGCTCTCCGGCCGCCTGGTCCAGGACATCCCTCCAGGCACCATTCGACCGTTCCTCAAGCATATACCTGATGATCCCAGCCAGCTTCTTTGGATCCCGTTCCTCGGTAGCAATACCCACCCCATAGGTCCTTACGATCCTCGCCATTTCAGGCAATGCAGAACAGAGTACCGGCACCCTGCATTGAATGTAGTCGAACAGCTTGTTTGGAAGGGCATATCGGTAATTGAGTCCCCGGTCCTCTTCCAGTGAGATTCCCAGATCACAGGAGATGGTCATTGGAAACAGTTTTTCAGGCAGCACTCTTCCCTTGAAATACACCTTCTCCTCAAGGTTCTTCTCCTCCACCATTGCCCTGAGTTCCCCGTCAATATTTCCCGCTCCCGCCACGATAAACACGGCATCATCCACATATTGCATGGCCTCGATCATCAACTCCAGTCCCCTTCCCAAATTGAGGGCACCCTGGTAAATGATGAGTTGCTTCCCTTTGTATTCGCTTTTCAACCAGTCATTGGACTCTATAACTCTTTTTACCGGAACATTCCTTACCACGCTGAATCTGGTTCCATACAACCTTCTGTAGATTTCAGCAATGGGAAAACTCACCGTCACCGCATGTTCCAACCGAGGCACATAACGATTTTCGATCCATTTCCAGATCCTCTGTACCCTCTTACGCCCGATCAATTCCGGCACCTGGGTAAAGAGTTCATGACTATCGTAGATTAACTTCACCTTTCTGATTCGGCTGGCTGTAAAGGAGGCAGGAAGGGTATCCAGGTCATTGGCGATAAAGAGGGAAGGTTTCCTCACAAAAAGAAGGGTAAGCAACAGCCTCATGTTAAAGCATGCATAGAAAAAAGGTCCCTTCGTAAAGAGCATCCGGTACCGTCGGGTTTTAAAGCTGAAGCCGGGAAGTTCGGGACTCTGTCTTAACCTTCTTCCGATGCAGGTCACCTCCATTCCCTCTTTGATCAACAACTCTGCCACACGACTTACACGCTGGTCAGTTGCCAGGTCGTTGATCACCGATATGTAAACTCTTTTCAAAAGTGGGGCTCTGCTGAATAACTAAAGATAGTATATTTACGAAAAACAAACCCATCCTATAGTCCATGCCAACAATGCAGCACCACTTCTCACTAAAAAATTACAACAGTTTCGGAATTGATGTCAGTGCAGCGCTCTATGCCACTCCTGAAACCATTGAGGAGCTAAAAGGAGTGCTTGATCAGTATGATTTCACGAATCTGCCTTACCTGGTGATGGGAGAAGGGAGCAACCTCCTGTTCAAAGGCGATTTTGAAGGACTTGTGTTGAATCCACGCATGAAAGGTATTGAATTGGTGGAAGATGAAAGCGGACAGGTGGTGGTGCGCGTGGGGGCAGCCGAAAACTGGGACAGCTGGGTGGAGTATGCCACCCGGCAAGGATGGTTCGGATTGGAAAACCTCTCATTGATCCCCGGATCGGTGGGATCGGCACCCGTTCAGAACATTGGCGCCTATGGGGTAGAGATGAAAGACCACTTTGCCTGGCTGGAAGCATGGGACCTGCAACAAAAACTGCCGGTCCGTCTCAATGGTGAGGATTGCCGTTTCGATTACCGTAGCAGCATCTTTAAAACCAACGCCCGGGGAAGGTACATCATCACCCACGTTGCCTTCCGGCTCAACAAACAACCCCAATTGCAGTTGAATTACGGTCCGGTAAAAGAGGCCTTTACAAAATCCCGCGGTGCCACCCCCATGGACCTTAGAAACTCCATCATAAAAATCCGCAACCAGAAACTTCCCGATCCAGGGGAATTTGGCAATGCAGGCAGCTTTTTCAAAAATCCATTAGTGGACCGGACCATCTTCAAATGCATCAGGGTGGATTATCCGGAGATCCCAAACTTCCACGATAAAGAAAACTGTGTTAAGATCCCTGCAGCCTGGCTTATCGAAACAGCCGGATGGAAAGGCAAACGCACAGGGAAGGTGGGCACGTGGCCCACACAGCCGCTTGTGATTGTCAACTATGGCGGCGTCACCGGCCAGGAGATCCTGGACTTTTCAGAACAGATCAGACATGATGTGGATAAAAAATTCGGGGTGTACCTGGAAAGGGAGGTGAATGTGGTATAGTTACCGATAAATCTTTTTCTGATTGAGTGCCTTCTGGTACTCCCTGGCATTCTTATTGTGCTGTGAAAGGGTGCGTGCAAACGCATGGTGCCCGCTGAAATCGGCCTTTGCACAGAAATAGATGTATTTGTGTTTTTCATAATGCAGCACCCCGTCAATGGCTGAGACCGATGGGATGGAAATAGGACCGGGAGGAAGTCCTTTGTATCTGTATGTATTGTATGGCGAATTGATCGTCTTGTCCTCATTCAGGATCCGCTGCCTTGAAAAATCACCCAACGCAAATTTCAGGGTAGGATCGGCCTGGAGGGGGATTCCTTTCTCCAGACGATTCATATAGACCCCAGCCACCATTCCATTCTCATCATCATACAGCGTCTCTTCATCCACAATGGAGGCCAGCGTAACCACCTCAGCACGATCCATCTCTATCCGTTTAGCCCGTCGGTCGCGTTCACCGTCCCAGAACTTCTCATACTCTTTTTTCATCCGTTCGGTGAATGCTTCAGGAGTAGTAGTCCAGTAAAACTCATAAGTTTCCGGGATGAACATGGATGTAAAAGTAGCTGGTACAAATCCATACCGGGTAGCCAGCTCATTGTCTGCAAAATAAGCAGCAAACTCTGCCGAATCCCGCTCAAAGTAACGGGACACTTTTCCGGCCAGGTGATCAAGGGTACGCATATTGTTAAACACCACCATCACCGGATCCTGGTTCCCCAATCGAAACATGTTTATCAGCTCATTGTTGCTGAGCCCATTATGTATCTTGTATCGGCCAGGCTTCACATATTTTTCATATTCCTTCTGTTTTGCCACCCATTGAAAAGATTTGCGGTTCTCGATGATCCCCTCCTCCTCCAGTTTATCAATCACATATTCATAATCCGATCCGGTGGGAATATAGAACAATTCCTGCTCTGTATCCATGTTTACATTAGGGACGAATATCCTGCTGTAAAGGTTATACACTACAATAACCATAACAATCAATCCTAAGAAAACCATAAACATGGAGACTCTTACTGTTTTCCCGACCCGCTTTGTCCGCTTTCTTTCAAACTTGGTTCCCATTGGTCCAATTAATTATTTCTTAACTTACAAATGTAACAGAATTCGATCATTGCTCATATTTTTGCAAAAAGCCCTCTAATCTTTACCAATAACGGCTACCCATCCACCTCCGTTTGCCAACCTGATTGGTATTTTCGAAGCGTTAGTTACCTGCATCTCTTCCTTGGAGAAATCGGCCGCATGTTTGTCAGCATTCATTCCATCTTTCCAGATTTGCATTGAATAATTCCCTTCACCAAGGAAGCTTAAATCCAGGTCAAGGTTACGGGCATCCCAGTCAGTCATGGCACCCACAAACCATCTGCTACCAGAGCGCCGGGCAATAAGAATATAGTCGCTTACCTTGGCATCCAGAACCTTGGTGTCGTCCCAAACCGTAGGAACCGTTTCCAGGAACTCCATACAAACCGGTTCACGGTAGTAGTTCGAAGGATTATCGGAAAGCATTTGCAACGGGCTTTCAAAGACCACATACATGCCCAGTTGATGGCATCGGGTTCCGGGGCTCATAGGTTGGGTGAAAACCGGATTAAAATTTTCCTTAGTTGCATTGATCATGGCCCCAGGAGTGTAATCCATGGGACCGGCAACCATGCGGATAAACGGTAAAGTTACGTTTAGTTCCGGGTCGGGAAGGTTCGACCATTTGGTATTTTCAAGTCCCTTTACACCTTCAAAGGAGATGACATTCGGATAGGCCCTGTCCAATCCGGATGGTTTGTAGGCTCCATGATAATCAACCAGTAGTTGCCTTTTGGCACATTCCCTGGCAATTTTTTCATAAAAATTAACCATCCACTGATCATCGCGCTGCATAAAATCAATCTTGATCCCTTTTATTCCCCATTGTTCAAACTGGTCCAGGGCTTCGGTTAACTGATCATCCAGTGCTTTCCAGACAACCCAAAGAATAATTCCGACATTTTTCTCTTCTCCGTAAGAAACCAGCTTTTCAACATCAATTTCATCCCTGACTTTCATAATATCCTCAAGGTGGTACCATCCTTCGTCAAGGATGATATACTCAAGATTGTATTCTGAAGCAAAATCGATGTAGTATTT
>JAUVKN010000004.1 GCA_030596245.1 Bacteroidia bacterium
ATGGGTGTGATCGGGTCCACAAAGATAGATGCTATTTATTATATATAAGGTGCCGGAATATCATCCTCCTCAAATAAAAGCGTACATTTGCAGCGCTTTGTTATACTAAGCTTCTATTATGAGACCATTGAACATTGGAGATCTGAATATTTCAGTACCCATCATACAGGGAGGAATGGGTATTGGTATTTCTTTGTCAAAGCTAGCCTCGGCTGTTGCCAATATGGGCGGAGTGGGTATTATATCTACTGTTGGGATCGGCCTTACCGGCAAACCAACCAACCTGGGTTACAAGAAAAGCAATATCGAGGCAATCCGGGAAGAGATCAGGAAGGCCCGCGAAATGACTTCCGGCGTACTAGGAGTAAATATCATGACCGTATTGACCAACTTTTCAGACATGGTCAAGACTTCCATAGATGAAGGCATTGATATCATATTTTCCGGGGCCGGTCTGCCCCTGGACCTGCCCGGTTACCTTACCAAAGGGATGAAGACCAAGCTGGTTCCCATCGTCTCTTCGGGGCGTGCGGCAAACATCATCGCCATGAAGTGGAAGCAAAACTATGATTATCTACCCGATGCATTTGTGGTGGAGGGACCGAAAGCAGGAGGACACCTGGGATTTAAAGCCGATGCTCTACAGAAAGTTAGCAATAAGCTGGAAAACCTGGTGGATGAAGTGTTAAAGGTTGCTCACGATATCAAAGAAAAATTCAATAAAGAAGTACCGGTGATTGCCGCGGGAGGAATCTTTACCGGTAAAGATATTTTTCAGATCATGAAACGGGGTGCTGCTGCCGTACAACTTGGCACCCGCTTTGTTGCCACTGAAGAGTGTGACGCCTCTGATAAATTTAAACAGGCATATATCGATGCCCGTGAGGAGGACATTCAAATTATAAAAAGTCCGGTGGGCATGCCCGGAAGAAGCATCTTCAACCGTTTCCTTAAGGAGGCAACAGAAGGCAAGAGAAGGCCTGAGTTTTGCAAACACAATTGCATCAGATCCTGTGATTCCAAAACTACTTCGTACTGCATTGCCGAGGCCCTGCTTGCCGCCTACAAGGGCAACCTGGATGACGGATTTGCTTTTGTGGGCTCCAATGCTGCAAGGGTGAAGGAGATCTCAACCGTCAAAAAGGTCTTTACTGAACTTCAAGACGAATTTAGCCGGGCCAAATAGATTATTCCATGGTAGTGAAGGTCCTCACCACACTTTCACTGTTGATCCCATTGTTTCCCAAAGCTACAACCTTCCAGTAGTACTTTGTACCTGGATCCAGATCCTTTATGATGGCTTCTGCATCGATGGAAGGAGCATATTCAGGGGAAATAAAGATCTTGGAACAACCGGCGCAGGATCCCAGGAGCATCAATCCACAGAGCAGGGCCAACAATGATCTTCTTTTGGCCATACCGTTCCACCCTGCCTTCTGACAGTTATCAGGACCCACCACTCATTTATAGTCTCAATCGCCCACATAACAGCCTTCACAGCCTCTACAGTTGAAGTCGAAGAAACTGAGATACCCATCAGCAGAAAGTATAAGAACCTGGTTATGAAATCCCTAAATAAAGAGTCGTAGAATGAAAACTAAGCAATTCTATTGGAAGAAGTGTTACCACAACTAAAACCAAATAAAATCATATGATGAGCAAAAAAATATTTTGGATTTTTGGAATTCTACAGAATGTTATGTTAGGAATAATTCTGTTTCTGATATTCCGGTCCTTCAATGTAATACATGGAGAAAGCGTGATCGGATTGGATACACAGATTTTCTTATGTATTGCTTTCCCGCTTTTTTCTCTACTGGTCAGGTACACCATGTATACAAAACCATAGAATTTTCAATTTAAGCACCGGGGGCCGGTCACCGTAAAATATTAACCCAATGCCTCCAGCCATGCCTCCGCCATCAGCTGTCCGCCAGCCATGGACGGATGCACCCCATCGTGGGCCCAATAGGTAGCCGGGGCTATCTCAATGGCTCTATCGAAAGCTTCCTGGAAAGGAACCCAGGTGGCACCAAACTCCACTGCAATTTTCGCTGCTCTCTCCTGATATGGCCGGAATGGTTCCAGCCAGGATTCATCCACGGCACTGGTTTCTGTCAGTATAAAAGGCTGACAGATTACCAGCTTGATTTCAGGAAGAGCTTCTCTGGTTCTATTTAACAACTTCCTGAAATCATTTTCATAAATTTCAGGTGTGCCATCGTATCTTCCATCCCGAAAATGCCAGTAGTCATTCACCCCGATCAGAATGCTGAGTACATTCGGTTTCAGATCCAGACAATCTTTATTCCACCGGTCGGCCAGCTGATACACCTTATTGCCGCTGATCCCCCTGTTATAGATGGTCAGGTTCTTTGCTGCCAACTCCTCAAGCATCCAGGATGCAATATTATAGGCATAGCCTGTTCCAAAGGACCTGCCATTGTTGGCCCATTCGTTCTTCTTATCCCTCCCCGCATCGGTGATTGAGTCACCCTGGAACAGGACCACATCACCCTCAGAAAAGAAATCGGTGATTTTCGCAGTGGATCTATCCGTTGAACAGGAGCTGGCCAGTACGGGGATCCCGGCGATTGCTGCAGCACCTAAGCCTGCATTCTTAAAAAAATTTCTTCTTGAAAGGTTGTGATTCGAATTTTGCTTTGAGTAGTTCATTGTTCATGTAATTATCGTTTCTTATATTATGCTCCGATGGAATTAAAGTTAGCAATTCTGGTTTAAAATCAGTAACCATCAGTTCTATAGTTACCAAGCTTTTCAGCTGCCGATGGTACAGCAGAAGATCAAAGTTATAACCATCTTTCTTATCTTAGAAAAAAAACATTATGAAATACCGCAAATTTGGAAAGAATCGAAGTTCTAGTACAGTGGTATCACTTTCAGTTCAGTTTTTACCAACTGCTCCATGTTGACAGGCTCACCATTGACCAAAAGGAGATTTTTCCCTATCATGACCGGTACACCAAGACCACTGTTTCTTCTCTCTCCCGATATGGAACCATCCTCAGATATGCTCCGCAGCCATTCAAGGAAACGGCTGGCATCGGGGTAATCTTTAAATTGAAGCAGGTAATCTGTTCCGGTTCCTCTCCTTACCTTCATCATGGTCTTTCCGCCAATCTCTGTTCCGATGCCATAAAAATTTGGAATATAATCCCTCTTTGTAAAGAGTGCGATCTCTTTCTTAACGGTTCCTGAATAGTATTCAACCTGGTCGTCCCACTCCTGGTAAGTTTTCCATCCCGATTGTACATGCCGGTATATATAGTCCAGTTGAAGAACGGCGTGAATGGTGTCAGGAGCATCCTTCATCCTGGGAACCAGTACGTCCACAAATCTCAGGGCTGCAACTGTTGCTCCTCCGGTTCCATCTTTGCTTTCTCCTGTATAAAGGGGGATGGTCAGCCGTTCCGGAAAACCTTTAAACTCAAGGGAAACATCGGCGATCACATTGCCTGTGAGGTCGATTTCCCGGGTACCCTCCTCCTCGACCCCGATCTTGTGGTCACTGATACTTCCGTTCAGCTTCAGGTAGCGCGACCTTACCTCCTGCGCTTCACTACGACTGAATGAACTCTTCCCACACACATCGGATTTTGTAGCCCAGGAACCATCCACATCCAGGTCAAAACTTCTGGAAAAGCTCATATCGGCAATCTCAATTTCCCCATATTCGGTGGCATACCTGTTCCATTCTTTAAACTGGAGGTTGTACTTTTCAGGGATCTCCAGACTAAACTTCAGGTACTCGATCCGGTCAGCCGGCGAGAAGCGGCCTGAAGCATGGTTCAATATTTTATAATCCCGCTTTTTGCTGATGGTAAAAACCATTCTCAATTTCTTCTCGGTGAGATCAAAAGCGGCCACATCTGCCCGGGACAGGTATTCATTGTTAAGTGATCTGATAAACTGTCCGTTGTCGGGATACCTTTCATTCAGGATCTGGATCAGCTGTGTTTGGGCACTGGCACTCAATTCCCACAGGTTCCTGTCAGACAATTCTGTTCCCTCCATGGTAAGCCGGGACCCGAACAGGTCCATATCCACCAGGGTATTGTCCTGTGACTTATAGGTGGCCGATTTGAATCGTTTTACAGAGGTACAAGCACTGACAAATAACAACAATAAAATTCCAGAAAGCAGTAGGGAAAGCTTTTTCATGGGTTCAATTTTTATGGGCATACCAACTGGGTTCAGTCCCTGAACACCATCGCAATTATTGGATCCTCAGGATGCTCGGTACAGATGATCTCAACCTCCTTCACAAATTCTTTGGCCGAACATTCCAGGTGCGGGGTGCAATCGAACGACATTCCATCCTCATACACATCTTTATTATTGCGATCAATGCATCGGGGAGCGCCCAGGTTACGTACAATCAGGTAAAACATAAAGAATTATATTGGCTTTTCTCATAATTATATACCTCAAGATAAAAGGGTTTTTGTTCAAACGCAAAAAAAATTATGAAATTTGAGGTTCAACCCACTTCACGATCTCACCGAAAATCTCATCCCGGTTCAGCTCATTAAAGTTCTCGTGGTAGTTATCCGGATAGTATAGTTCAGTGATCAGATCCGGTTGTATTTGTCCTAAAAGCTGCCTGGCAGCATTGGCATCTGCAATCCTGTCATCGCCCGCCACAATGGCCAACAAAGGGTGTTTCCATTCAGCGATCCTACCCGGGATCCATCGCTGGGCTTTCAAAAGCTCATTGGCTACACGAGCAGAAATCTTATTTGTCTTGACGAGATCGCGTTCATCCTGCCGGTGGCGCATATAGATCACTTCATCGTGAGTAACGTAGGGCATGAAATCCTCCAGAGGCACAGCCATTTTCGGGGTTAAGGCAGAAAGGATCCCAACAAGTTTCTTTACGATCCAGGGTGCCTTAACAGAATTCACATAATAGGGGGAAGAGATAATAAAACCTCTGATCAGGGGATCCTCTTCCAAACGCCTGATCCCAAATTGGGTCGCGATCAATCCACCCATGGAGTGTCCCAGAATGAAGATAGGAAGTTCTGGTAAGTGCTGCTTTACCCATTCAATCATCAGCTCCACATCGTCAAGGAACACCTCGAAATTTGGGATATGGACCTTCTCCTGCAGGTCATGGCCATGCTGCTCGTGTGCCACAGTGGTGATCCCATGTTTTTTGAAATAGAGCGCGGGCGTTACATAGTTACCACCATGGTCCATTACTCCGTGAATGGTTAGAAAAACTGCCCTGGGTTTATCAGGTTCCCAAATATGGATGTCCCTTTGAATACCATCACTGCAGGTCAGTTTTTCTATGCGGTCCTCTGAAAATCTCATATGTTATTGTGTTTCTATTTCTCCTACCATGTAAGTCACTGCCAGTCCGGATATCTTTATACGCTCTCCCAGGTTCTCACATATCAACTCTCCTCCTCTTGATGAAAGCTGACTTGCCGTAAGCTTTTTCTTCCCGATCACCCTGGACCAGTAAGGAACCAGGGTTGTATGAGCCGATCCTGTAACCGGGTCCTCGTTAATACCAGTCTGGGGAGCAAAGAACCGGGATACAAAATCAACTTCGTTGCCCATTGCTGTAATGATCACTCCCCTTCCACCCATCTGTGCCAGCAACCCAAAATCGGGTTCCATCTCTTCGATCTCGGACTGACTGGCATAAATGAACATGAAATCAGTTTTTCCTTTGAAGGCTTTTAGGGGAGCTTTTCGCAGCGCTGTAACGATTACCTCCGGCACCACCATCTCCTCCAGGGTATCTGCCGGAAAGTCAAGCGTCAACAGATCTCCTGACTTCTCCACAGAAAGTCTGCCACTGTGGATTGAATCAAATTCCACCCGGTCAGATGGATGCCCCATGTGCTCAAACAACACATGAGCCGTAGCCAGGGTGGCATGCCCGCAAAGCTCCACCTCCATTTCTGGGGTGAACCATCGGATTTCGTAATGCTGCTCCACAGGGACTGCAAAGGCTGTCTCCGACAGGTTGTTTTCATTGGCAATACTTTGCATGAATGCATCATCGAACCATTCATCAAGAATGCACACAGCAGCGGGATTCCCTCCAAAAACCCTGGAGGTAAAGGCATCCACCTGGTAGATTTTCAATTTCATGGTTGCAAAAATTAATTCTCCCCGTAAATATAGTGCCCTATGATCAGGAAATCAAACAGGATATCCTCCAGCACCTGTCCGGCCCCTATGTTGTGTACAATCTGATACCGTTTCCCATCAATTGATTGTCTGTTTACTACAATCCCGATATGGGTGACAGCCCCACCCAGGTTCCAACAAACCAGATCACCTGGCAGATAGTCAGCCGGATCATCTGTGATTGCCTTTTCCGTTCCATGCCGCTGGAAAAATTTCATCAGGTTAGGAACCCTGCGGTGGTCAATATTGGGATCTGGCCGGGATAAACCCCAGAATTGGGGATAGAGGTCAAAATGAGCAGCCATATCTTCATGGACCTCCTTTTGCAGATCAATTTCCAATTGCCTGTATGCACGAATTACCACATCGGAACAAACACCCAACCCTTCAGGCACATCTCCGTTGGGATAATCGATGGAGTAATATGCCGGATCGTAAACCACCTCCTGCCGGGTAAGCAAAAGGGTCGCATTGCTTAACCTTGTAGCAAAATTGTCCTGCCCACTGGCAAAGATGGCCACCCCAAGTAGCCATACTATGATGAATCTTCTTTTCATCCTCCATTGATAAGTCAAAAGCACCAGTGGGTTAAAAATATTAAAATGAGACACATGGTTCCATTTGTTTTGGAGAATATTGACAGGCATTCATTCCGAAGGGATGAAAACACAATAAAAGGTATCTTTGAGGCTTTAACAAACTTTCTCCATGAGAAAACTATTTCACATCCTGTTGATTTTCCTGATTTCAGCTGGTACAATAGCTTGCAATCCGGAAAGTAAAAAATCCAATTCCAATGATGCAGAACACTCATCGCTGGTAAAGAAGCGTCGTAACGACGGGACCCTTTCCAGCATCAATCCGGTTGATAAGGACGGCTATGTCCATGGTGTGAAAACAAATTTTTATGATGATGGGGTTACCGTGCATTCCAAAATATCCTATGAGCATGGTCGGAAGCATGGCCCGGCCATCTGGTATTTCAGGAGCGGAAATGTCTACGAACACACCAATTACTACCACAACCGGAAAAACGGTCTTACCAAACGGTACTACGACACTGGTGAGTTGATGGAGGAGCTCACGTATGACACAGGGGAAGAGTTACCCGGAACGAAGAAGTACAACAGGGAAGGGGACCTGATCACAAAGTGATCTTACCTTTTTATACCAATGTAATTATTGAACTCTCCCAATCGCATGCCGCCTAACAGGTTTTTTTCGATCCAGGAGATAAATCGGTATTTGGGCTTGTCATGTTTGGGCCTTATGGGATTGAGGCTCCGGGCAGGTCCGGAAAATCGAAGCTGCTCCTTCCAGTCAAAACGGGCCATCCACTCTTTCATCACCGCCGGATGTATGCCTTGAAAGCAGGTAAGTTTTGAAAGATTCCCATAATCAAACACCCGGTCGAACAGATGAGCTGTGATCTGCTCTTCCACACTCTTGCGTCCGCGGTGATTCATGCTAAATGCTTTAATCTTACTCTGCATCACGGAAGGAGGACGCACCCAGCCGTAATGGTAGATCGCCGCATTTACTTTGGCCACCTTTAGTTTATAGGTGCCTTCCTGCTGACGGTAATTCAGACCGTCAAAACCCGGAATCTTCCTGAATGACTGAGCTGACTCCCAGGAGTGGATCTCCGGAAGGTTCTTGATGATCCGGATCTCCTTGCGATACCAGCAATGGGAGTCCTGCACATGTTCATAGTCGCCCCAGAAATGGTGGTATCGAAAGAGGAGCCCTTCCACCTCTTTGTCAAAGACCAGTTCACGACATCGCTCCCTGATGTTATCCAGGTCTTTCTCATGGACCACTTCGTCCGATTGCAGGTAGAACAACCAGTCGCCCGTACACAGGCTCTTGGCAATGTCGGTCTGGTGGGCATGCTCCATCCCCCTTGGATACTTCTCAATGTCCCAAACCGTATCCACTATTCGGATCTTTTCACTGCCAATGGCTTCGATCTCAGCCCGGGTTGTATCATCCTGATCGGAATCACCAAGTGCCACTACAAATTCATCCACCAGAGGCAGGATCGATTCGATGGACTGTCGCATGGGGTAGTAAAGCTTGAGGGCATTCTTGCCCATGGTGAAACCACTGATTTTCATAAGCCGATTAAAACATTTGCATTGCGTGGAGTTTACTGTAGAGACCCTCCTTGTTAATAATCAGTTCATCATGGGTGCCGCGTTCCACGATCCTGCCATCATCGATCACCAGGATCAGATCTGCATGCTTGATGGTGGAAAGCCTGTGAGCTATTACAATGGAGGTCCGGTTCTGCATCAGTTTGATAATGGCGTCCTGTACCAATCTCTCTGACTCAGTATCCAGCGCTGAGGTTGCTTCATCAAGGATCAGGATGGGCGGATTCGCCATTACGGCACGGGCAATGCTGACCCTCTGTTTTTGACCACCGCTGAGCTTTCCGCCACTCTCACCAACACCTGCTGCATACCTGTGCTCATTTTCAATGATAAATTTGTGTGCGTTGGCCACCTTCGCTGCACTGACGATCTGTTCTTCCGTTATTTCCCCTTTGGTCCCGAAGGATATATTGTTCCGAAATGAGTCATTGAACAGGATTGATTGCTGACTAACAATCCCCATGAGTGACCTGAGTGATTTAATCTTGTAATCAGGCACAGGGATCCCATCAATGAAGATCTCCCCTTTGGTCACATCCATAAACCTGGGCAGCAGATCTACCAGCGTCGATTTCCCTGAACCGGATTTCCCCACCAGGGCAATGGACTGTCCCTTCTTAATGGAAAACGAGATATCCTTCAGCACATACTCTTTATCGTATTTAAAAGAAACATTCCTGTACTCGATAGAGTCACTAAAGGCACCAGCCTCCACCGCATCGGGCTTCTCCACAATCCTGTCATCAGCAAGCAATAACTCATCTACCCGGTCCACCGATGCCATCCCCTTCTGAATATTGAACCAGGCTGTGGTAAAGTTTTTTGCCGGAGGAATCACCTGGCTGAAGATGATCATAAATAGGATCAGGTGCTCCCCGCTTAGTTTCCCTGCCCCTGAAATCACCAACGATCCGCCGTAGGCCATGATCATCATCAGCACAATGGTGCCCATGAATTCACTGAATGGGCTGGCCAGATACCTTCGGCGTACAACCTTTCGAAACAGCATTGCAAAACGGTGGTTGGTGCTGTAAAACTTCTCCTTCATCTGCCCCTCACCATTAAAAGCTTTGATGATCCTCAATCCCGAAATGGTCTCTTCCAGCAGGGCCAGCATTTCACCCAGTTTCTGCTGACCCTTAAAGGAAGTTTTCCTCAGACTGCGGGAGATGCGTCCGATCAGGATCCCTGCCAAGGGCATGAGCACCAGTACGAAGAGGGTGAGTGTAAAATTGATAGAGAAAAGAACCACCAGGAAGATGATGATGGTGATGGGATCCCTGAAAATCATCTGCAGAGAACTCATAATGGAGGCCTCTATCTCCTGTACATCACTGGAGATCCTTGCAATTACATCCCCTTTCCTTGCCTCTGTATAGTAGGAAAGGGGAAGCTTCAGCACCTTCCGGTAAATCTCATTGCGGATATCCCTTACAACGAATGCCCGGATGGGAGCCAGCACATAATTGGCCGCAAACAGAAATCCGTTCTTGAGCAGGCTGAACCCCACCACCAGGAAGCTGACCAGCATCAGTGCCCCGGTCTCACCTTTGGTTTCCATAATCCGTCTCATGTAAAAGTTAAGCGTATGTATCAGGTATTCGGTGCTCAACTCAAAGTCCATGGGTTCGAGTACCTCAGATTGGTTTTCAAACAACACCCTCAGGAAAGGGATCACCATAGCAAAGGAGAACAGGGCAAAGAAGGTTCCCAGGATATTGTATACAATATTCTGTGTTACATACCACTTATATGGCAGCAGGTACTTTAGTAGCCTGAAAAATCTTCTCATAGAGTCAACCTCATTTAAACCAACGGAAGTTTTTACAATCCGGTATAATTCCAGGGAGTAATTTTCAACAACTCCTCTTTCACAGCTTCCGGGACAGATAGCCCCTGAATAAACTTCCCGATGGTTTCCTCGGTCACTGCCTCATTGGTTCGGGTCAGTTCCAGGAGGGCTTCGTAAGGTTTGGGGTAGTTCTCCCTCCGGAGAATGGACTGGATCGCCTCGGCTACAACAGCCCAGTTCCGCTCCAATTCTGCCCTGATGGCCGTTTCATTTACGATCAGCTTATTAAGCCCTTTGATCAGCGACTGCATAGCGATCACCGTATGACCCATTGGTACTCCCACATTGCGCAATACAGTAGAATCGGTCAGATCGCGTTGTAATCTTGAAACCGGCAGCTTGACTGCCATATGGGCAAACAGTGCATTGGCCATGCCCAGATTCCCTTCAGCATTTTCAAAATCGATGGGGTTCACTTTGTGAGGCATGGCAGAAGAACCAATCTCTCCCTTTTTGATCTTCTGCTTGAAGTAATCCATGGAGATATAGGTCCATATGTCTCTGGCCAGGTCCAGCAGAATCGTATTGATCCGTTCAAAAGCATGAAACATGGCAGCCAGGTTATCATAATGCTCAATCTGAGTGGTGGGCCAGGATCGTTTCAATCCCAGCACCTCTCCCACAAATTGCTCCCCGAACTGGAACCAGTCGATCTCCGGATAAGCAACCACATGGGCATTCATGTTCCCGGTGGCACCCCCGAATTTGGCTGGCACCGGTATCTCCTCCAGCTGCTCAAGCTGTACATCCAAGCGCTCAATAAATACCCTGATCTCTTTTCCCAACCGGGTGGGTGAAGCAGGCTGACCATGGGTCCGTGCCAGCATAGGGATCTCATCCCAGGCAGTCGCCAGTTTTTCAAGCTCCATGGTGAGCTGATCAAGCATCGGGTAATAGACAGTCTGCATGGCATCCTTCAGAGTCAATGGGGTGGCTGTATTGTTGATATCCTGGGAGGTGAGTCCAAAATGGATGAACTCCTTAAATGACCCAAGTCCCAACAATTCAAACTGCTCTTTCACAAAGTACTCCACCGCCTTCACATCATGGTTGGTCACCTTTTCAATATCTTTCACCTTCTGCGCATTCTCCACCGAAAAGTCAGTGTAGATCTTCCTCACTCCTTCATACTGTTCGGCCCTCACACCCGATAGCTGGGGAACGCCGGCCTCACAAAGGGCAATGAAATACTCCACCTCAACCATCACCCGGTATTTGATCAAACCATATTCCGAAAAGTATTCGGAAAGTGCTTTGGTCTTAGACCTGTAACGACCGTCCACCGGAGAGATGGCTGTCAATTTATTTAGTTCCATCCGATATTTTTTATTTCCTCAAGATCATTCATGGGGTTGTTTTGAATGACACCACAAATTTAGCAGAAAATATTCTTACTTTTGATGATATAATCCGTCATTATGAAGCGTATCATATATATGGTTGCATCCGTGGTACTTGCCCTGGCTTTCAGTAGCCAGGTTTTGGCCCCTGACAATACTGTAACAGATTCATCACAAAGGGTTCCGGTAATGGTGACCGACAGCCTGGGGAGTGAGAAATTCCTCATCTATACTTTCGCCATCAAGGATGTTATTGCTGCACCCACCTGGAGAATCACAAAGGAAGCTTTTGAAGAAGCCTCCACCCTGGGAGCCGATGTGGTGATCCTGCACCTGAACACCTATGGTGGGGAGGTAAGTGCAGCCGATTCCATCCGCACCAAACTTCTTAACGCCAATGTCCCTGTCTATGTGTTCATTGATGACAATGCCGCCTCAGCAGGGGCGCTCATTGCCATCGCGTGTGACAGCATTTACATGAAACCGGGAGGTAAGATCGGAGCGGCTACGGTGGTGAACCAGACCGGCGAACAGGTCCCTGATAAGTACCAATCTTATATGCGGGCCACAATGCGGGCCACCGCAGAAGCACATGGAATGGACACCATCATTTCCGGAACTGACACCACCCTGGTGTGGCATCGCAACCCGGCCATTGCTGAGGCCATGGTGGATCCCAGACTGTTTGTGGAGGGTGTGAGCGATACCGGTCAGGTACTCACTTTCACAGCATCGGAAGCCATTAAACACGGATACTGTGAAGGAACTGTTGAATCAATGGAGGAGGTCATTGAAAAATTGGGGATAGAAGAATTCGAATTGAAATCCTACAATCCCTCAGGACTTGACAAAATAATTGGTTTTCTGATCAATCCCATGATAAGCGGGGTATTGATCATGATCATTATTGGAGGGATCTACTTTGAATTGCAATCCCCGGGCATTGGTTTTGCACTGGGAGCCTCCATTATTGCGGCTTTGCTCTATTTTGCTCCTCTTTACCTGGAGGGCATGGCCGAGAACTGGGAGATGATCGTATTCGTCATCGGGGTGATCCTGATAGTGGTGGAGATCTTTGCCATCCCGGGATTTGGTGTGGCCGGTGTGGCTGGAATCATAGCCATGATCACCGGGCTCACGTTGAGCCTTGTGGACAACGTGGTCTTTGACAAACCTGAATTTACCGGGGAGGGACTTGGAATCCTGATGAAATCGCTTAGCCTCGTGCTTGTCTCTATCTTACTGGGGCTTATCCTGTCCCTCTGGGTAACCCGTAAATTACTCACCACTACAGCATTTAGCAATCTCTCTCTGAAGAGCGAACAACGCATGGATGAGGGATATATTGGAGTAGAGACCGAACAACTATCCCTTGTGGGTGAAAACGGAGTGGCTCATACAGTACTGCGCCCATCTGGCAAGGTAATGATCAACGGCAAGTTGTATGATGCCAAATCTGAATATGGATTCATTGAGAAGGGAGAAGCAATAAATGTGATCCGTTATGAAACCGGTCAGGTTTACGTGGTCAAAGCCTAACTGAATGTTCATTCGGGACTACCTACCGTTCGATTTCCCGCAGTTGGAAGCGCTCTGGAAAGAGACTGGAATCTATACTGCGGAAAGGGGCGATACAAATGAAATCATCAACCGTTGTAACGCCCAAGGTGGAAAATTCCTGGTGATGGAGGACTCCGTTACCGGACGGGTGACAGGCACTTCATGGATGACCTTTGACGGCAGGCGGATACACCTTCATCATTTTGCCATCACCCCCTCTCTGCAGAGGAGAGGATTTGGACGAGCCCTGGCCCTGGAATCACTGGAATTTGCACGCGAGAAGGGATGCCCGCTAAAGCTGGAGGTCCATCAAGAGAACCAACCAGCCATCAATCTCTATAAAAGCCTTGGTTTTTTTGTTTTCGAGGATTACGTTGTTTTTATGATCCTGGATCCCGGCACTACACTTGAGTCTGACTTGTCCACAGATTAAATCCCGGTCCTTTGTAGTACTAATCATCCTGACCGGAGCCCTCAGGTAACATTTTATTCTGCCTGTTGAACGCAAACAGGGAGAGAGCCACCATTAACACTACAGCAAGATAGGTCCACCAGGGAACTTTAAAGGAAGAACCACTTGCATAAGAGTGGATCCCTCCAAGGAAATAGTTCACCCCAAAATAGGTCATCATCACCGAAGAGTAGCTAAGAAAGGAGGCCAGATTGAAAGCAAACTGTCCCCTCAATCCAGGAATCCGGTGCATATGTGTTACAAAGGCGTAGACCAGTACAGTGATCAGTGCCCAGGTCTCTTTGGGGTCCCATCCCCAATAACGACCCCACGACTCATTGGCCCAGACTCCCCCCAGGAATACTCCGGCTGTCATGAAATAGAGACCCACAATGAGTGTCATGTGGTTTACCCTTGTAACCTGGGTGATTATCTCCTGCATACGTGCCTTATTCGAAGGGGTAAGGATGGCATAAATAACCACATTCAGGAGGCCCATGATGGAAGCCAGCCCCAGGAAACCATATCCGGCCATAATCACCGCCACATGAATGGTGAGCCAGGGCGATTTAAGCACGGGAACAAGGTTGGTGATCTCCGGATTCATATTACTCATGCCAGCCACCATCAATGACAATGCTGCAAGAATGGCTGTAAGTGCTATGGCATATCCCGAGCGTTTAATAAAGATAAGACCGGCCAGGAGCGTTACCCAGGATACAAAGATCATCGATTCATAACCATTGCTCATGGGTGCGTGACCACTGATATACCACCTGCTTGCCAGTGCCAGGGTATGTAAAACAAATGCCACTGACAGGTGGATTACACCAATGTTGAAGAGCCTTTTGAAAAGCTTGTGTGGCCTGAATACAATCAGGAACTGGAGTACCATTAACACCAATCCGAAGATTCCGTAGAACCTTGCCAACCATGGAAAGATATTGATCCTGTTGTAGATGATCTCTATTTTCTTTTTTGATTCGGAAGGGAGCAACACCTCACTCGTCAGTTGATTCTCCTTAAGCAATTTCAAATGGGATTTTGCACTGAAATAATCACCCTGCCTCAGTGCATTCAGGTAATTCAGAAAGACGGTGGAGATGGGATCAGAATCCGGTGTTGTCTGTCCCACCGTGACTTCATTCACCGAAGCCCATTTGTGATTCTCGGCATCCGGGTCTGGAAATATTCTGATCAATCCGCCCGATTGCACCAGGTACATAGCATTGAGACGGTCATCCAGCTTGATCACCTCCCTGTCCAAATCGGTCTGGGAGGCAACCTCTTTCACATAAGCATCATTTACCAAATCGGTCAGTAAGTATTCTCCCGAAGCACCCATCAGGTTACTGAAGCTCACCAACTCTCCCTTAAAACCTATGATGCGATGTAGTTCCGGGTTTTTCACCTTGAACAGAGGTTTCTGTTGCCAGATGTTGGCATACATCATCATTCCCAACAGTATCTGGTCGGATGTATAATCCTTATACTTGCTTTTCTTGGTGATCTTCCGTACCACCTCGTGGGAAAGTGTGTTAATAGGTTCGTAGCGGCCGCCTTTGTCCTGAACCCACAGGGTTCCAAACTCCTCTGCCACCTCTTTCGGGGGAACCTCCTGGGAAAAGAGCTGCATGCTTCCTCCCAAAATAAGCAACCCCAATACCAGAGCTTTTGTAACAGTAGATGTTTTTTTCGCTATCATGGCAAACCGGGTATTTCGAACAAACAGTGCCAGGATCATTCCTCCAATCAAGATCAGATAACCCATGTAGGTCACAAAAGTACCTGCAAAGTCCTTGTTCACTGACAACACCGTTCCCAATTCATCAGTGTCATAGGAGGCCTGATAGAACCTGTACCCCCTGTGCTTTAATACATTATTCATATAGATCCTTCGTTCCTCCTGGATCCCCATCTCGGGATCGAGAAGTACCACATCACTGGCAAACGAAGAAGGACTGTTTGAACCGGGATAGCGCTCCACTTCGAAATCTTTAAGGAATAGTGAAAATGGGACAAGGATCTCCCTGGACCCATAGGTGATTGAATAGGAAAGATCACCCATAATCCCGGTAACAGGGGTACCTTTCAATCTGGCCAGACCCGGTACAAAAAGCTCTGTAACCATTCCCCTGTAATTGATCTCTAACTTTACAGCGCCCAGGTGGGACCCCTTTTGACTGGCCGGTGCCCTGACCACCTGTTTTCTGGCTGAAGGGATAAAATTTTGCAGAGCCAGCCGCATATGACCCATGGTGTAAAGGGTACTTTCCCGGAAAGGAACAGCTTCACCCGGCTGATACTCCTCTTGTGATTCCCCGCTCATCTGGGACACAGAAACAGCGAAAGGAGAGAATAGCTGTATCTGCTTTCCATCAGAGGCAAATCTAATGACAGCAGTGGTATCCTCATTGTTGAACGCGATCCTCATGCCCATTGCCTCAGTAGTCATTCCCGATGGAACACCCACCGAAATTTGCTGATTGCTCACCAACATAAACTGAAGGTATGGTTCACCTCCTGGTGATGCCACATACTGTTCCACAGCGTCGGACATGTATCCGATTGACTTGATCTTAACTTTCTCACCTCCCACACGGGTACTCATTTTGTAATCACGGGGTGTGAGTTCGGTAAGCATTACCTCTTTGCTTTGCTCTGCCTGATCCCCATTTGAGCTAAGCACAACATCGATAAATGCATTGTTGCTCAGCATGGTGTTGGAAGTAGCATTTTCTCTAATGTGCATATTTCCTTCGTAGCTGATAAAACGGGTGATGGCAGCACCGGCCAGGATCAGGACAAATGCCACATGAAATACAAACACTACGATTTTTCTCCGCTTGAAAAACTTCTGTTGGATCATCACACCGACCATATTAATTGCGATCACCAGAAGAAACAACTCAAACCAGTGTGTTCCATAAACGACTGCCCAGGCAGTCTGGGTACCGTAAGCACTCTCCACAAAAGTTGCCAGGGACAGAACCACGATCAGCAATATCATGAGTACGCCCATAAATGGCATAGAGACAAGGAAAGATAATCGTTTCATCATATCAATATATGTTTTTAAACTTCAAACTGATTGTTAAGTAATTTTTATGGTGTGGGGGCGGGGGCGCAAGATATAAAAAATCATCACATTTGGAGCAAGGTTCCAACCTGATATACAACAAAACTGGCCACCCAGGCAATGGCCGTTGTATAAAACAGTACAAATCCGGCCCACTTCCAGCTTCCCGACTCCCTTCCCACAGTTACAATGACTGCCACACAGGGCAGGTAGAATAGAACAAAAAGGAGAAATGAAAATCCCGCTAGTGGAGTGAACACAGTCTCTCCAGCCCTGGGCCCGCTGGTATACACCTGTTCCATGATGCGGTTCTGCAACGAAGTCGACTCACCCACTTCTGCCCCTACCTCAGCCTGGTAGAGAACCCCCATGGTACTCACTACGATCTCCTTGGCAGCAAACCCTGTAACCAGGCTGATCCCCATCTTCCAGTCGAATCCCAGGGGCCTGATCACCGGCTCAATGGCCTTTCCCAAACGACCTATATAAGAGTGTGTCTGACGTTCGGCCTCCATCTCTCGTTGCAGAGTAAGTACATTATCCCCGGAAGAAGTCATCTCCAGTGAAATAAGATTTTCATAATCCTTTGTATACTCCACGTTCCTGGGGAAATATCCCAGCACCCAGATCACAATGGATGCTATCAGGATCACTCCACCCATTTTCTTCAGGTAGTAAGCACCTTTGTTCCACATGTGTCGAAGGATGACCCTTATCCCTGGATTCCTGTAAACGGGCAGTTCCATCACAAAGGGCGCCTCTCTGTTTTTAAATAATATTTTTTTTAACAGGATCGACATCAGCAACGAGAATGCTATTCCCACCATATAAAGCAGGGAGATGATGTTCCCGGCATTTTCCGGAAAAAGTGCTCCGGCAATCAGAACATACACCGGCAGCCTGGCGCTGCACGACATGAACGGGATGATGAGCATGGTAAGGAGCCGGTCGTTCCTGTTCTCCAGGGTCCGGGTAGCGATGATGGCGGGGACATTGCACCCGAAACCCATGATCAGGGGAATAAAGGATTTTCCATGCAATCCGAACAGGTGCATCACCTTATCCATGATAAAAGCGGTACGGGCCATATAACCCGTATCTTCCATCAGGGAGATAAAGAAAAAAAGTATCAGGATGTTGGGCATAAATACGATCACACCTCCAACACCCCCCACAACTCCGTCCACCAGCATATCCTGCAGGACACCCTCTGCCATGTGGGACCTGAGGAAACTGCCGAGCAGGTCCACGCCGAATTCGATCCACCCCATGGGATATTTGCCCAAGGTAAAAGTGGAATGGAACATGAGCCATAGAAACCCAAGGAACAGAGGAAATCCAAGGTATTTATTGGTCAGGATCCGGTCAATCCGATGTGACCTGGAAAACCCGGGGTCCTTTCCGCTTTTTTTCATGGTCTCTTTCAGGGCTCCGGCAATGAATCCGTACCTGGCATCTGTAATCATGGAGTCTGGCTCCTCCTTGAAGAGGTGCCTGATCCGGTTGATCTCTTCCCTGGCAGCATCCTGTATCTCAATAAAATTAACCGCTTTAGAAATCAGATGGGTACTGTTATCGTCCTGCTCCAGTAATTTCAATGAGAGGAATCTGGATGAATAGTTATCGGTAAGGGAGGGAGTTTCCCGGATCAGTTCCTGTAGCTTTTGTACCGATTGTTCAATCTCCTCGCCATAATTGATATGAATGTGACGAATATCCGGATCTTTATCTTCAAACACGCGGATTACGTGATTCAGTAAACGATAGATCCCCTTGCCGCGGTGACTGATGGTTGGAACCACACGGATTCCCAAAAGTTTGCTAAGCAGGGCTGTATCCAGTTTATCCTTACGCTCCAACAAATCGTCGTACATGTTCAGGGCCAGTACAACTGTTATGTCCATGTCCAGCAACTGACTGGTAAGGTATAGGTTGCGTTCCAGGTTATTCGCATCCACTACATTCACCACCACATCTGGCTTATTATGCAAGATGTGCTCCTTCACATACCGTTCTTCGCTGGAGTAGTCAGAAAGTGAATAAGTGCCTGGAAGATCCGTAATTCTGAATGTATAGCCTTTATGGCTAAAAAGCGCATCTTTAGAATCCACTGTGACCCCGGCATAATTACCCACATGCTCCCTGGAATGGGATACACGGTTGAACAGGGTGGTTTTGCCGCAATTGGGATTGCCCACAAGTGCAACATCGATGGTCTTCCCAGGCCTGTGCACCACTGGTCCGCGCTGAATGGAATCGGAGATCCGTCCCACTGTATGAACAGTCATCCCCCCATAATCAGCCTCCGAAACTACCTCTATCAGACTGGCCTCACTCCTGCGCAACGAAACATTGCTATCAAGGATCCTGTACTCCACAGGGTCCCTTAAAGGTGCAGATTTCAGCACGGTGACCGGTTTGCCCCTGATGAAGCCCATCTCGGTGAGCCGTTTCCGGAAAGCTCCCCTGCCCCGGATCCGGGTAATGGTTGCAGAATCGCCGGTATGTAGATCGTTCAACGTCATTAATGATCAGATCCTTTCACTTTATAAATCGGACAATAATCAGATCCTTTCACAGTGAAGACCAGAAAATGATCAGATCCTCCCTTTAAAACTGTAACCAAGATTCTCTACCGTTTTCTGAATATTTACATCCGCAATGGTTTCAGCCTCTACGGTCACTAAATTCTGATCGGGATCGGCCAGCACCTCTGTTATGGTGGGATGCTGCTTCAAACCGTTCTCCACACTGGTCTTACAATGACTACAGGTCATCCCTTCAACCTTGAATGTATGAATATTTAATTTCATATGCTCTGATTTTGTCTTATTCCTAACCTGGTTTCTGCGCCTGGTGATGGCTTTCATCACATATCCGTTGATGATCAGCAGTACAAGAGCTGCAGATGAGATCCATTGAAGCCAACCCGTTGTGTGTTCATGCAACGCCCCATGAATATCGACCGGGATGGATTCCAATATCCAATCCCGGGGGACCAGTTCATTTACCAATATCCCGAAGAACAGTGCCCCCCCTATGATGCTGGTCAGATAGATCCATAGTGAACGTTTACCCATGGCATTTCCAATGACCGCCATGGTGGCAATATTTGTAGCCGGTCCAGCCATTAAAAGCACAAGCGCTGCACCAGGCGATAATCCTTTCATAAGCAGGACAGCTGCGATGGGTATGGATCCTGTGGCACAGATATAAAGTGGCACAGAGGCAGCCAGCATAAGGACCATGGCCAGGTATTCACTGGATATGCTTTTGGTGAAAAAATCCTCCGGGATCAGTACCGATAAAAATGCAGCCACCAGCATTCCGATGATCAACCACTTTGAAATATCCTGGAGCAGCTCCACAAAACCATACCTGAATAGCTCCCTGAATGATCGGTCGTGCTCCTCTTCACCTGACTTAACTTCCGGTTTGGTATTGCCTTCTTTCTTGTCTGCCAGGTTTCCCATTGCCCCTCCAAATACTCCAGTAACCAGTGCCACCACAGGTCTGATAATTGCCATGGGCAGGCCCAATAAGGAATATGTTGCCAGTATGGAATCCACCCCTGTCTGGGGGGTTGATATCAAAAAGGATATGGTGGACCCGCGGCTGGCTCCATTTTTAAAAAAACCGATTCCGGTTGGAAGAACACCACAGGAGCAGAGTGGCATTGGAACACCTAACAAAGAGGCATTCAGCACCGACCTGAAGTTGCGCTGTCCCATGTATCGCGTAATGACTTTTTTGGGAAACAGGACCCTCAGGACTCCTGCAAACAGGAAACCCAACAGAAGGTAAGGCGACATTTCATTTACCAGCCGAACCAACTCAATCCCATATTCTTTCACTAACTCCATCGCAAATTCCTATTCCATGAGTAATTATAACAACCTAAACGACATAAATATTAATGGCCTGCAAAGATACTATAAGCTATACTTATACCGATCCCCATATCTGGGTATTTTACCCAATTATTCTGAAACTTTCTGAAACATGTGAAAAGAAAATATAATTTCATAATAAAAGCTGTTTTATCTTAGTTGTACAGACGAACCATGAAACGAACATGTTCTTTATTAATAAATATCACAAAAGGATATGATTAAAACTTCCATCCTGATTCTGCTTCTTTCAACCACCCTCCTGGTGTGGAGTCAGGACGATTCCTACATTCTCAAAAGGGAGGTTTACAAGACTAACCTCACTTCCATCAATCTCTCTCCGGATGTGAGCCGCCTGTTAGCTGGTTTTCAGGATGGTTCGTTCAGATTGCTGGATCCTGAAACCTTTGAAGCAAAACTGGAGGTGGAGAATGCACATATCAAAGCGGTCAATGCCATGGATATGCCCCCCAAAATGGACTTTATACTTACAGCAGGTCACAATACCATCAGGTTGTGGGACCTGACCGGCAAAAAAGTAGCCAACTGGAATGCCCATGCAACTACCATCTGGAACGTGGATATCAGCAGCGATGGGAAACATGCTGTATCCTCCGCTTTCAACAAAACCTTCTTGCTGTGGGATGTATACAACAGCGTATTGCTGGAAAGAATGCAGGGACATGAAGATGTAACCATGTCGGTTTCCATAAGTCCCGACAACCGCTGGATCGCCAGTGGAAGCAATGACCTCACCATAAAGATCTGGGACATGAAAACCCGGCAGGTGGTTAAAACGCTGCATGGTCCGACCCAGGATGTGTACGATGTGGCATTCAGTCCCGACAGTCGACTGTTGGCAGTTGCCTCAAAGGATCGGACCATCAGGGTCTATAATCTGGAAGAGGAAAAACTGATCCACCTGCTGAAGGGACACCGGGATATGGTAATGGAGGTGGCTTTCAGTCCGGACGGGCACTACCTGGTGAGCGGATCGGCCGACCGGTCCCTGATGCTCTGGGATGTGGTTTCAGGGGAAAGGATCCATGCGTACCTTGACAATGATGAGGCGATACTGGACCTGGTTTATCACCCCGATGGCAGGTCAATTTACAGCATCTCCTTCGCGGGGGACCTGACACGCTGGGAGGTGCATCCCGAAATCTTCGTGCTCAAATATTTTGATCAACCCTACAGGGAGGAGCTCGCTGCTGACCCCATTTTTGACCCCAGAAGAAAAGGAGAATCCAAGAAAGATTACCAGGTAAGAGCCGCTGATGCCGGGATCAAAAAGGCAGAGATACTGGAACGTTACTATAAGCAGTACCTTTCAGAGCTGGAACGTTAGCAACATTAACCCACAATTAGATCTGAATTTAACTCTACTGCCCAAGAACATCCCTGAATGATCTCATAGAATGAGTGTTTCGTGCTAAATTTGCAATGAAATGAATGTCTCCATTTTCATAACGCCCAAGCGGCTGTTCCAGAATATCAAAAAACGGGACAAATTCCAGCCTGTAGGTTAGAGGCAAAAGCCACCTCTCCTTTAAACTTTTTTTCGGGTTCTTCGGCTATCGCCTCAAATTTTTCAGTTTTTCTTTCACACTTTTACTCTTTCACATTATGTTATTGCCATACGCAGAACCCTACAAAATAAAGATGATCGAGCCCATGTACCCAAGCAGGCGGTCCGATCGTGAACAGTGGATCAAAGATGCCCGATACAACCTGTTCAACCTGAAAAGTCACCAGGTATTTATCGACCTGCTTACCGATTCCGGAACCGGAGCCATGAGCCAGGAACAGTGGTCAGCCATGATGAGCGGAGATGAATCCTATGCCGGGAGTCAATCCTTTGAGCGATTGAAGGAGACCATCACTTCACTCACAGGTTTTCCCCATGTGCTGCCCACCCATCAGGGCAGGGCCGCTGAGAATGTCCTCTTCTCGGTCATGGTGAGTGAAGGAGATGTGGTTCCCGGAAATGCACACTTTGACACCACCAAAGGGCATATCGAATTCAGGAAGGCCAGCGCATTTGACTGTACCATCGATGCAGCAAATGATACCTCCCTCTATCATCCCTTCAAAGGAAACGTGGACATCGGCAAAATGGAAAACCTGTTCCAGGTCTATGGAAAAGAGCGAATCCCCATGATCATTGTCACCATCACCTGCAACTCTACCGGCGGACAGCCTGTGAGCATGGAAAATCTAAAGGCTGTCCGGAGCTTTGCAGACAGCTATGGTGTTCCGGTAATTTTTGACTCAGCCCGATTTGCAGAAAATGCCTATTTCATCAAGATCCGGGAAAAGGGATACGAGAACCACTCCATCAGGGAGATCGTAAAAGAGATGTTTTCCATGGCCGATGGAATGACCATGAGCAGCAAAAAAGACGGGATCGTGAATATGGGAGGATTTATCGCCCTCAATAGCAAGTCGCTTTACCGTGAAGCTACCACATACAACATCATGTTCGAAGGATACATTACCTACGGAGGTATGTCGGGTCGTGACATGGCTGCACTGGCACAAGGACTTGAGGAAGCCACCACCTTTGAATACCTTGAGAGCCGGATCAAACAGGTCCACTACCTGGGCGAGCGCCTCATGGAAAGTGGGATCCCGGTACAGGAACCATTTGGCGGACATGCTATTTTCGTGGATGCCGGAAAATTCCTTCCCCATGTCCCCAGGGAGGAGTATATAGGGCAGACACTGGCGCTTGAGATCTACCTGGAATCGGGAGTCAGGGCTGTAGAGATCGGGACCCTGTTGGCGGATCGCGATCCCGAAACCCGGGAGAATCGCTATCCAAGACTGGAGATGGTGCGACTAACCATCCCCCGCAGGGTCTACACCAGAAACCATATGGATTATGTGGCTGCCGCACTTCAAAACATATACCAGCGCCGGGAGGAGATCACAACAGGCTACCGCATCCGGTACGAGGCACCCATCATGCGGCATTTCACGGTGGAACTGGAGAGGATTTCCTGACAGTTCCTCTCTGCCTAATAACCGTAATTCCAGCCCATATGATTCTGACCATGGCATTTCATGTAACAGCGACCGCTGAAACGGAAACTATATGTTCATAAACACCATATTAAGAGGCGATTTCAAGAAATATTTCGCGAATCTGAAGCCAATGATTGATCGATTATTTCTAAGTTCAGGGAAGATTTTATCTGAAGTGAGTAATGAACCTCCTCGAAGCAGAGCTGTCGAGGTATCAAAACAAAATAAATCAACCTCTCGAAGCAAAGCTTCGGGGAACTAACCCCTTATGAGATTAGAAGGAGGTCACTTTTTAACCTTTCCGTACTCAATCCCCAATTTATTCATGCGGTTGCGCAGCGTACTGGCATTGATACCCAGCATTTCAGCAGCCCCACCATTTCCATGAATTTTACCCGCTGTTATTGATAGCACCTTGCGAATATGCCGCGATATCATTTCATTAAGAGTCACTATATGAACAGATTGTCCCTTATTCCCGGGGATTTCAATTTGTTGGGACAGGCTCAGATGTTCAAAAGAAAGCGGACCCAATGGATTGAGAATTAATGCCCGTTCCACAATGTTCTGTAATTCCCTGACATTACCCGGCCAATGGTATTCCAAAAGAGCGTCAATGGCACCAGGGGACAAAGCAGGGATAGCAGGTAATTTCAATTCCTTGGATTTCAGATCGATAAAATGTTGCAGCAATGCCGGGATATCCGATCTCCGTTCACGTAGTGGTGGTACCCAAATGGGAAAGACATTGAGCCTGAACCATAAGTCCTCACGGAAGAGGTGGTTTTTTACCATCTCTTCCAGATTGCGATTTGTGGCAGCAATAATTCTTATATCCAATAAAATTGTTTTTACACCACCCACCCGTTCAATTTCCTTGCTCTGTAATACTTTCAGCAAGCGTACCTGAGCCTGGAGGGGCAACTCACCAATTTCATCTAAAAAAATCGTTCCCTTATCTGCCCTCTCAAAACGGCCACGCTTTTGAGACAAGGCACCTGTGAAAGTACCTTTTTCATGGCCAAATAGTTCACTGTCTATCAGGGTATCTGGAATGGCGCCGCAATTTACACTTACAAAGGGACCATTGCTGCGCGAAGAGTAACTATGGATGGCGTTTGCTATTACATCTTTGCCAGCGCCTGTTTCGCCAAGCAGCAGTACCGGGCTGTCTAGTCCGGCAACTTGCTGAACCTTATACATTACATCTCTCAAACCAAAATTGGCCCCGATAATTTTCTCACCAGATATCCGTCGCAATTCGCCGTGAAGATAGCGGTTATCGTCAGCTAATAAATCTTTCAGCTTAAGCACTTCCCGATGTTTCAAAGTATTTGACATTGCAATTATCAGGGGTTCTTTTAATAGAAGTACCCATTTTAGATGCTCTTCCTTTAATTTTTGTGCTTCCTCCGAAATAAGAACCAGGGTACCCAACAGTATTTCTTTTGACCGCAAACCCATAACAATAAGGGATGAAGCCTGCAGATTATGAAACTTGAGCATTTCACGGCTGATGGGAAATTCCTGAGGATCTTCGAAAAGAAATACATCCTGCTCAGCAGTGGTATTTCCGGCAGATTCCTGGGCGTCTTTGGATAAGGGCGTTAATAAATCAAGTTTACCACACTCTGTTTGATTGGCATAGGCTATTGATCGCATTGCGTTATAGCCGTGATCGTATTCCTGTAAAAATATTTTAGTCACTGGCATCATCTCTTTCAGAAATCGAAGTAGCGATTGCATTGCTTCTTCAATCTCCAGATTTCCACATATTCTTAATGTTGCCTGACGGAAAAATTCATTTTTGTCCATATCATCAACCTGTTTTTTGATTAATAAAAATCATGTTCGTTTCATTTTAAGATGCTGTTCATTTTGATTTTGCCGTATATGGTAAATATAAGGATAATCACCATATATGGCAATTCGAATTATCGTATTTGGCAATTTAAACAAACCGGGGATTTTGTAACTTATTGATATTCTGTTGAATACTTAGTATGGCATAGATTTCGTTTAATAAGAATTAGAATATCAAAATGGAAGCATATAAAGAAAGGCAAAATAATGAAATGGTTAGAGATTATCGAACTTCGATCAGTTGGTAACAACCGGGAGTTGCTGGAATCGCAACTGCAAAAATTGATTATTGAAGTGGATAAGGAGATAAAAAAGCAGGCGATCGTGGCTTATAGCCGTGTATTGATAGATACCGATTTTAGCATACACTTGTTTCACGATTCAAAAAAAGCAGAAAAAAGCGGAAGTCAGCTGGGTTTGCGTCTTGCCTCAGCTTTGAAAGTGTTTGGCCTGATCAATCATAGTATATGGATTGAGATGCATAGCAAATAATTACTATAAATATTTTTCGAAAAGGAGAGAAGAAAATGCAAAAAGTTTTAATCGCCGGTGCGACCGGTTCTCTTGGAAGATACGTTGTGCAAGAGTTCAAAAAACATGGATTCTGGGTTCGCGTCTTAGCAAGAGATGCTGCCAGGCTTGAAAATCTCAGTGAATCTGTTGATGAGATATTTACAGGTGAAGTGACAAATACAAATTCTTTGTCTGGGGTTTGCAAAGACATAGATATAGTGTTTTCCTCCATTGGAATTACGAAACAAAAAGATAATCTGACATATATGGATGTTGATTATCAAGGCAACATGAATCTTATGGAAGAAGCTAAAAAAGAGGGGATTTCAAAATTTATCTATGTGTCAGTATTCAACGCTAAGAAAATGAAAAACCTAAAAGGTATCCAGGCTAAAGCAAGATTCGAAGAGGGATTAATAAAATCCGGATTAGATTATTCGATAGTCTACCCCAACGGATTCTTTTCAGATATGTTGGACTACCTGCAAATGGCGAAAAAAGGAAGAGGATATGTCTTTGGTTCCGGGGAGTTTAGAATAAACCCTATCCACGGTGAAGATTTGGCTGAAGTTTGTGTTAACGCTGCTAATGATGAGGAGAGAGAAATAAATGTCGGAGGTCCGGATATCTTAACACACAATAATATTTTAGCAATTGCCTTTGACTCTGTTGGAAAGACAACAAAAATTTCAAAAATTCCAATTTGGGTGAAAAATCTAATAGTAGGGATACTAAAAATATTCACATCCGTAAAGATCTATGGCCCTATAGAATTTTTCATGACTGTCCTTGCAATTGATATGGTTGCTCCCACATACGGAAAACACCATTTAAAGGATTTCTTTTTAGAGAATAAAGAAGCCTAAGTCAGCTTAAAAACAAGAGTGTAATTCATAATATTAAAAATCAGTAAAATAAAAAAATGAAAATATTAATCTATGGTGCAGGTGTAATTGGCAGTTTATATGCCGCGAAATTAAAAGAATCCGGACAGGAAGTTTCAATCCTTGCACGTGGGCAGCGCTTAATGGACATTCGCAAGTATGGCATTGTGCTGGAAGATGTGAATACTGGTAACAAAACTAGTTCTCGCGTTAACGTGGTGGAACAACTAGATCCGGAAGACGCTTATGATCTGGTAGTTGTGATGATGCCTAAAAATCACATTTCGGAGATATTACCAATACTTGCTGCCAACCGGCATACATCCAATGTTCTGTTTATGGTCAATAACGCTGCCGGACCCGACGAAATGATCAATACACTGGGCAAGGAGCGTATTCTGCTTGGCTTTCCTGGTGCCGGGGGTACACGGAAAGAACATGTAGTTCGGTACAGGATTGTATCAGCCCGCCAACAGCCAACCACGTTTGGTGAATTAGACGGTAGTGCTACTGCAAGGTTGGAACAGATTATTGATGTGTTCAAAAGTGCCGGATTCCCGGTAGCCATCAGTTCTCAAATGGATGCCTGGCTTAAGACTCATGTGGCGGAAGTCAGCCCGATGTCAAACGCTCTATTCATGGCCGGAGGTGATAATTACCGCTTAGCACGTACCCGTGACGCCATATTGTTGATGATCCGGGCGATTCGGGAAGGTTATATGGTTTTACAAGAACTTGATATCCCGATCGTTCCCTCCAAACATAAGCTTCTCAAATGGATGCCCGAACCTGTTCTTGTAGCATTGATGAGGCGCATATTTAAAAGTGATGAAATGGCAGACCTTATTGGTCATGCACATGCGGCACGCTATGAGATGAAACAAATCTGCGACGAATTCAAGGTTCTTGCCCAAACCACTTCCGTTCCGACGCCGGCGCTGAAAGGATTGTACACCTATACAGACCCAGATGTTCAACCTGTTGCGGATGGCAGCACCCGGATTTCAATGAATTGGCGTGGTGTGGGGATTGTGCTCAGCGCTTTGGTAGTTCTGATCGTAGTTTTAATAAAAATATGAGTACTTAATAAAAATCATAATCATAACTTAATTAAAAGGAGGATGACATGGAACAATCTTTATTGGCAGCTCAATCATTGTTTTATTTCTTGAGTGGTTTAGGAATATTCTTCTTGGGAATTGGAGTACTTTGGTTTGTGTCGGTTTATAAAGACAAGCATAAGTAGTATCGCAGGCTCACTGTGTGATCTCGTAAGATTTCTTGTCTATGATTAAAGGGTAAAGGGTGGGCATCTCAGTCCGGGGCCTTAGGATATTGATATGAGGATTAGAGAAAATAATGGGAAACGAAAAAATGAAAAATATGAATTCAAACAAAAAGACCGCAAGAATTTTAGAAGATGTGAAGATCAATGTGAAGATGAAGCTTTCATCATTATGGATAGCTGCAATGTTTTGTTATTTATATGCGGATGTTAAGGCATTTTATATGCCTGGATTCATAGAGCAAATAATGTCAGGAGACATTGCAGGTTTTCAAATCACTCAAGCATTTTTGTTGGGAAGTGCAATAATAATGGCGATTCCGGCTGTTATGGTTTTCCTGTCCCTGATATTGAAGGCTAAAGCGAATCGGTGGGCAAACATCATCTTAGGTATTATCTATACCGGTGTTATTCTTATGACAATGCTTATGCCAGGGGATTGGGCTTATTATTATGTTTTTGCAATTGTAGAAATTGTGCTTACTTCTCTGATTGTTTGGTATGCATGGAAGTGGCCCAAACCACATCAAACAGCAGATAACATCAACTAAAAAGTCATGAAAAAACAAGAAAACAACGTTTATCTTTCTATTGCGGGCATTATGGCACCAGTGTTATGGTTTGGTTTAGTCATTATTTTTGGATTGCTCGAACCAGGCTACAGCCACATGACAAAAACAATGAGTGTTTTGGGAGGAGTTGGAGGAATCAGGGGAATCATTTTTAATTTGGGATTATCTCTTGTGGGATTATTAATAATTTCATTTGCCGTTGGGTTACACAAAAACATAAACAGAGGGAAAGGCTCTAAGGTAGGACCAATATTACTCATTCTTGGAGGAGTAGGAATGATTCTTTCAGGAATTTTTCATTGCAATTTAAATTGTACTAATGCTCTTTTGGAAACAGATTTTATTGGGATTATGCATATGCTTTTTGCATTTATCGCTGGGATGTGTCTTGCGATTTTTCCATTTTTCATTTTTGCTAGATTAAGAAAAGACCCTCAATGGAAAAATTATAAATGGTTCACACTTATTATGGGTATACTTTCTAATATTCCTACGGTAGTACTTTGGATAACAATTTTTACAGTAGGAGCTCCAAAAGAAATAGGGGGAATGATGTCATATCGAATGCTAAGACTATCTCTTTATAAAAAATAAAAATGGCAACGATAAAACCACTTAATAACATAAGCTTCAGTTCAATATTTTCAGCATTTGATAGAGCATTTGAAGAGTATGAAATGCAGTTAAATAAAGACGAATTAAATACATTGTTAAGGCGAAGGGGATTTGTTCCTGAGCTATCCTTTGGAGCTTTTGAAAATGAAAAACTTATTGCTTTTACTTTGAATGGGATTGGGTTTTATAATAATATTAAAACTGCTTATGATACCGGAACCGGAACATTAAAGGAGTATCGAGGCCAGGGACTTGCGACTAAAATATTTAACCACTCGATACCATTTCTAAAAAAAGCTAATGTTACCCAGTACTTATTAGAAGTATTACAACACAATTCTAAAGCCGTATCTGTATACAAAAACCTTGGATTTGAAATAAGCAGGGAGTTTAATTATTTTTTCAGAAAAACAGATGACTTTAAAATTATTGGTGTATATAAAAATGGAAATTTAGTAGGATATAGCATTTTCGAACCGAATTCGGGAGACATTACTCAAATCGCGGTAGATAAGAACTTCAGAAGAAAAGGAATGGCTACAATCAAACTCGATTTTCTTAAAAGGAAAACAATTTGAGATGACAAAACAATTAAAGTGCTGAGGTCAGATAATAAATACGGATGGTAACAATAAATATGACTAGACACGATATCAACTCATTTTACAAAAAGGTGCCGGAAGAACAACGTGGATTGTTTTTGGATTTCCTTGAAGATCATCCATATTCAACTATTTCATTCCAGGGGAAGGACTTCAAGTATATATCTTCCGGAAAGGGTGAAAATATATTGGTTTTTTTACATGGAGCGCTAGTCCGGCCTGATATGTGGTTCTATTCTATTCTCAAGCTGGAGGAAAAGTTCCGGATCATCGCCCCGTTCTTTCCACCATATGGCATAGGCGTTCAAGAAGCAGCAGACTTTATCCGATCTGTTCTTGAAAAAGAGAAGATTTCAAAAGCCGTTCTGATTGGATATTCTTATGGAGGGGGAGTTGCTCAATATTTTGCTGAAAAATATCCTGAGAAAGTAGAAACACTTGTTCTTTCACATACAGGTTTATTAAGGAAGAAAACAGGAACGCAGAAATTGACAAGGGCATATAAAGTCTTAAGAATAACACCGTTCTTTTTATTAAAGCTGCTTTTTAAAAAAAGAATAGCTTATTATCCCGATTCATCCTGGAACGAGTTTCATCAAGCCTACTTTAAGGAAATTTTCTCAAAACTGGGGAAGCCTTTACTTTTAGCGTATTTAGCGAATTCTATTAAAGCTACAGAAGACTTGCCTGATAATATTGAGCATAAAAGAAAATGGCATGGCAAAACAATACTATTTGCAACGAAAGATGATAAGGATGCTTTCAAATACCTTAATAGTCTTAAAGAGTTGTATAAGAACTCAGAAGATTATGTTTTCGATGAAAGTGGCAGACACCACATGATATTTCTATTTCCTGAGAAATATGCACAAATATTAAGTCAGTATTTGGAATGAAAGCTATAGGTTGCTAACCGGTTATGCAATACACTATACAATAATTTAACAAATGAAATATAAGAAAGTCATAATTTATTTTTTTTCCGGTACGGGAAATGCAAAAAATACTGCATTTTGGATTGGTGATGAAGTGAAGAGAAAAGAGATAGATATTGAGATTGTCAGTATTGATAAAATTCGCAATCAGGAAATTCCAAAACCTCCTGAATACACATTGGTTGGTTTTTGTTCACCTACTCACGGATTTCATTTTCCGGAGATAATGCGAAAATTTATTTATCGCTTTCCTAAAGTAGTTAATTGTAGCGCTTTTGTTGTAAATACACGTGCCGGTTTAAGAATTGGCAGAATGTTTTTACCTGGACTGAGTGGGGTTTTACACTATTGGTCTTCTTTGATACTCATCAAAAAAGGGTTTAGAATAGTTGGATTACGACCTGTTGATTTACCATCTAATTGGTTGTTATTGCATCCTGCACTTAGGAAAACAGGTATTAACTTAATATTTAAACATACAGAGCCTAAGGTAAGGCAGTTTGCAAAAAACATCCTAAATGGGGAAAAGGATTACAGGGCATTTTACGATATTATTCAAGATACCTTGATTTCACCGGTAGCAATTGGATATATGTATGTAGGACGATATTTGTTTGCTAAATCATTTAT
>JAUVKN010000018.1 GCA_030596245.1 Bacteroidia bacterium
CCAACAACCATATCTGCAATAAACTCTTGTGTTTCTGCAGAAGGTTCATGCACCAGGCCTGAAGCCGGATCGAAATATCTGAATGTCATAATTTCTCCGCTGGCAGCATTGCTGTAGCAGATCAATCCGAACACGTAGTGATCGGAAGGTGCGAAGTAGTCAGCTTCAATAAATCCTCGGCACTGATCTCCAACAAAAGCAGCAAGCCAACCTGAGGTAACCTCGTCACAATCAAGGATCACTTTAGCATTGACCTGACCATTGAATGCAAAGTCAGCCGGATTCACCACCCAGTCAGGAGGTAGTCCGCTTTGGGGATTTACAGTCACATCAAATTCATCACAGGTTTCAAGTGCATCATCGCTGGCACAAAGTGATACGGCAGATATCCCCAATCCGACCTCTGTAATGGTCAGGTCGGTACCAGAAAGGGCCACTGTCACCACTGATTCATTGCTGCTTGAAACAGTCATAGCCAGTGCATCACCATCGGGATCTGAGAAGACACCACTTACATCAATGACCTTGGTGCCAAAGAACTCATCCAGGTCCTGGTCCGGAACCGGATTATCAACCACCGGCGGATCATTCACATTATTCACTGTCACAATAAATAGATCATCCACGTTGTATTCACCATCATCGGCGTTTACTGTGACATTACATGTTCCCAGTCCCACTTCGGTAATTGTCAGGGTTGTCCCGGAAAGAGCTACAGTCACAACAGTTCCATCATCACTGGTAGCAGATAGTGTCAGCGGATCGCCATCGGGATCGCTGAATACTCCAGTTACATCTACTGTTGTTGACCCAAACCCTTCGTTCAGGTTCTGGTCAGCGATTGGAACTACCACTTCTGGTGGATTGTTGGGAAGCACAGCATCCACGTTAAATTCATTAGGTGCTATGGCACTTCCATTGATCATATCTGAGATGAATTCAACAGTTTCGTTCACATCATGCACAGTACCAGTAACATCATCGTAGTATCGGAATGACAATATTTCGCCGGCTGCCGCATTGCTGTAGCAGATCACTTCAAAAATTGTCCTTCCGGTCACCGGGAATACCTTTGCGTCGGCATGTCCACGGCATTCATCGCCAACAAAGGCTCCGAGGGTTCCGGATGCTACCTCTGTGGAATTAACACTAACTGCTGCTGTTACCTGACCATTGAATGCATAATCAGATGGTGTAACTGTCCAGCCGTGTTGGCCGAACATTACCACCGAATAACATAGCATGGAAAAGAGCAGAGCAATTCTCTTGATAATCTTCGTCGTTGTTTTCATCACAATTGTCTATATGGGTTTTGGATAATATGTTCTGTATCATTACCTGCTTCGTCAATTCTTGCTTTTTTTTACAACTTGGATCTTATTGGATTCTTATGAAAATCCATGGTAGAAAGTCATCATTAAAATGACGGCCGAAAAGAAAATTCCTGGAATTAAGAATTTCATAATCAGAATATTTTTGAAATGAGGGTTTTCCAAAAACATTATTTAAACTAGTCATAGTTTTCTTATTGTCAATAAGACAATTGACTAATACCCTAATTTAGATTATGAAGAATTCTTAGAAATATCGGGCTGTGTTTTTTTTTAGTCAAACCATCTGAAGGGTTAGCGTGTATTCCGTACGCTTTAGTCAAAATGTTCGAAAAAAACGCAAGTCAATATTGACTTTTAAAATATTTTGACTTGTTATGTGAAGGGCTCAATTTCTTACATGAATCGCTGCATTTATTTCACAAAGCAATTATTGTTGCTATAATTCCAATAGGGGATGCGGATTTTGACAAAAAAACCATACAGCTTTCTGTAAAAGCTCAAATCCGGACCTATGAAAACCTTCCGCGGACTTTTACTGGAATGCCATAAATCATGCTGAAGGCACTTATTTCCCAAAGATGATTACCTTTAAGAAGATGAAGAAGTTGATATTGATATTGCTTTGTAGTTTACCATTCCAGTTTACCTGGGGTTTAGGACTTTTGGATCCGGTTGGAAAGCTATCATATCCAACTGTAATCCATTTATATCAGGTCGAAATTTTGTCATTCTCTGCCGACAGTGTAACAGACACTACCTCATACCGGAATCCTTTTCAATGGCCCTTCAGCAAGAAATCTATTTGGAACGTGCCCATTGGAAGTGAGGCTGTATATATACACGCAAAGATCCCCCCGGTGGGGGAGTTCTGCCCCCAGGCAGATGAGGATGTGATCATCATGACTCCATATGAAAAACCTCTGGCTGTATTTTACAGCAATGCTGGTTGGAGTGGGGAGGATCGTTGCGAAAGAACGGGGAATACTTTAATGCTGAATGCCCCAATACCCTTCGATTTCTACATCGACCCTGTTGAGTTGTCCAACATGGCAGCAGCTATCCTTGGTCCTGACAAAACCACCATACTTCAGACGCAGCCTTTCGCAAAGTGCCCGGGAAAAGATTATGCCACCACCATGGTCAATTATCCCAGTGTCGATCTTTACGGGCTGGGAATTGAAGGCGCACATGGGGGCAGTGGTCTCTCTTCCATTGGAGGCACCATTCGACTTGGAGAGCTGGTTCCCGGCGGACGTATCCAGCATGCACTGAAATGTTCGGTTAGCGGAGCCTATTCACTTTATTTTGACAACACTACAAAAGGGTACAGGTGGCCTGCGTCCAAGGCTGATGACAATGCCTCAGCTACATATGGCACTATGGGGGATCCGGTCATGGATTGCAGGATGGGGGCTCTGCTTGCCATCCCTTACTGGATGGACATTGATACAATGGGATTTCAGACTGAACCCGGACTGATTATTGCCAGGGCATGCCAGGAGTACGGAATGTATATCGTGGATTCCAAAGAGGATGCCTTCAAGATCTGTACGGAATTGAGCCCGGAAGGTCGTGTGGAGAACGAATTTGAAAAATCCTGGGGGTACGCATTCACACAACATGGCAATGGAGATCTTCCCTGGTGGCAGGATATGGAATTGTTGTTCACACACCTTTATGTAATTTCAAATAATACCATAGACAATGTGGGCGGCGGCGGCGAATTCCTGGCTCCTGAAGCTCCTGATTTTTATAAAACCTACAAATTAACCATCACAACCGAGGGAGCCGAGGGAGCCGAGGTAAGTCCCTCAGGTATCATCGAGGTGGTTCATGGACAGAAGATTTCCATAAAAGTACTGTCGGTTCCTCCTGGTTATATGTTTGACCACTGGCAACTCTTTTCCGGTGAGGCCGTAATTGCAGATACTGATTCAGCATCAACAACGGTTACACTTACGGCAGGTGATGCAGAGATCGCAGCTTTTTTTGTGGATGAGGCTTTTTCCCTGAATGTTTATATCCTGGGTAATGGAAGCATCATAAAGGATCCGGATCAAAAAAACTATTCACCGGGAAGTGTGGTAAACCTGATAGCTGCAGCTGATTCCGGATGGATTTTTTCTGGTTGGTCGGGGTACCTGGAAGATACAATGAACCCGGTAGAGATCATCATGGAACGGGATATATCAGTTTATGCAACATTTGAAAATGCGGCCACTGGTATCCAGCTACATCCTTATGGAAAGAGGGGCAGTGTAGACCAGAAGGTGTCGCTACTCTACGATCCATCGGTCGCCATCTTGTATTTACGGTCGGTTGAAGGGGATCGGATGAAGAATATCCGGATCTTTAATGTTCAGGGATCGCTTTTGGAGCAGGAGCATCTATCCAACACAATTGAAGTATCCTTAGAGATTGAGGAACTGCCGGCGGGAATTTACTTTATAAGGATTCAAATGGAAGGAGGGGGGGCTGAGGTTCACCGGATTGTAAAGTAATAATCGTGTTGAGATACAGGCCTTATATAGAAGAATATGATTTTACTCAAGATATCCCATAAAAAACTATGATTATGAAAAGGCTCACTCTTATCCTATTAAGCATCCTATTTATAAACAGTGCTTTCTCACAGAGCAGCTATGTGTATGATGGCTGGATCAGAACTGATCTGAATGTGGGCGAGAACTCTTCTGAAAAGGTGCGCCAAAATAGTTTCATTGTCTCTGAGAAAGGAGCAAATGGAAATGTTTGGCTGGAGTCAGCCGAAGGTTGGTTAAAACTCTGCTATTCCATTCAATTAGGTTCAAAGAAAGACAACAAGAAAGCATATCAGGAGTCTGTACCAATCTTTGACCAGGGTTTCGTTTTATGGGAATTGGGCAAGCTCCATCGTTTGGAAGGACCTTTTTATTTTTTCGAATTTAAGATTTTCAGCATTTCTGATTCAAATGTACAGGGGAAAAATACGAAGGTATCACTCTATTACCGATGGGTGATCAGTGAAGAACCATTCCGACAGGAGTAAATTCAATTTTTACTTTATATCCCTGATTTTCATTGAGATAACCTCTCCGCTATCGGCTTCCAGCTTAAAGATTTTGTACCGGACCGATTTACCAACCAGGAGGGAGCTTGCCACAGAGTTGGAAACTCCCTCGTAGCTCAAAGTGATGAACCAGTGGGCTTTATCATTTGTTAGTTCCACTTCTTCCAGCTGAACTTTTTCGGCTTCGGGAAAGAAGGAGACCAAATATTCTATGGCCTTATTGGAGGCTTCCTTTACATCTATCATACATTGCCAAATGTAAGGAATACCAGATAGAGCAGCAAATCAATGGAAAAGAAAGAACATTACCAGTTTTCCTCTCTCATTTTCATATAGGACTGTGGGTGCAGGCAGGCCGGACAATTTTCAAGTGCTTTCTCCATGATTGTTTTTTTTACAGTTCATAATAGAAAGCATCGCGCATTACTTCCAGACTTTTCGTCCCGGTAAGCTTTATCAGGATTAAGGTACCCCTGGTGGGTGGAAAATGCCATAATATCCCATGGCAGCAGCATGATCGATGCACAATTCTATGGGAGTGTGTAAGAAATTTCGTCTGTTCATATCAGGTGGTTTATGTGGTCAGCACGAACTATTTAAAGATAGGTTTTCAACTTTCTACCTTTAAAAATACAATTATCCATGGTTAAGTCAACCTATGGAAATAAATATTGGGATTGGAGGGTTTAGATAATCGATAGAGCTATTGATACTCAATGAAATTGAATTTAATACCCAGACGGCCTTCCATGATTTCCCCCAGTTCCAGGAGTTCCGGATCATCAAATTCGAAATAGAAATTTACGGCAACCTCTTTGTTCTTCTCCTGAAGCGGTTTAAACATCCTCATGATATCGAATACGCTTTGTACCGAGGCGGTGTCTACATATTCCAGCTTAAGGTCCACCGTAGTCTTATCGTCCGGGTTCTGAATATACTGTTCCACCCATTCCACGATAGGCTTGAAGAATTTCCGTGGGTCGGATAGTATGGAATTTCCCGATAGCTTAAAATAGCCAGGGGAGCATTCTACTTCAAGGGATTTTTTGGTAGGTTCGATACTAATATTTTCCATACTGTGGTTATTTCAGCGGTTTGATAGGTTTACAAATATAATATTACTCCTTTTCAAATTCAATACCAAATACCGACATAATTTCATGAGCCTTGTTCAGGTTCAGTTCGGTGAGAAGGTCTTTGTCGTTCTGCAGATTTAGATTTTTTAACTTCTTAAGGATATCTCTCCAGTTTGAAGGGTCCTCATCACAGAGGATGGTCAGGAATTTAGCCAGGTTGGGCATGGTATTGTCAGCAATCTGCTTTTTTAACATGTCAATCACGCCCAACTCATGTAGAATCACCATCTTCAGGTTGGATTCCTCAATTTTTGCCGGTTGATCCTTATCATCATCCACAGGAATTTCCAGTGCGACCTGGCTCCTGAGGTATTCCATCAGCTTCACATTGTAGGTAAGGTCCACCATGTCGTTGTAGATGTTATACTTCTCAAAGAAGGTAGAGGCGCTGGAATTTTTGTTAAAATAGTTATAGATATCTTCCAGCTTGAAATAATTAACGAACAGGTATTTCCAGTTTTCCGAACGTTTGTCTTCCAGTAAACTTCGATGGTGTTCGATATACATGGAGGCGTTGGAGTAGTAGGTAGCCAGGAATTTACTCTTTATGTCTGTATTGTTTTCATTGTCAAAAAGAAACCGTTCAATCTTACTGATCTCGTTCACAGCCTTTCCTCTCGATGATCCGTCCACCAGGAAGTCAAATTCCCGGATCATCTTATTGATTTTCTCAATATTCGGAAGATAAATCTTGGCATTGTTGAATGGATCATCCCGTTCGATGAGGATGTTCTGTTTCAGGCACAACTCTTCCAGTTCTGTCCTCGATAATTTATTCAATTCTTCTCCCATGAAAATTACAGTAACTCAATACTACAAGCAGTTACCGAATTTAGGTTTTTTTATTGAAACGGGAATAGAATTTCCGGAGGATTTAATAAAAAGATATTCCTTGAAAGGATCCTGTCACGGTGTATTAATAGGGGATGTACTGAAACTCAATACCAAGGCGCTGCTCAATCATTTCTCCCAGCTCCTTCATTTCCGGATCTTCATCTTCGATATACCAGTTGACCATTAAGACCAATCCCTTTTTCCTTACACTGTTGATCTGTCGCAGGATCTGGTAGAGAGATTGGGTGGAGGCTGTGTCGATATACTCAAGTTTGATATTGATCACAGTCTCATCTGCGGGTTGTTTCAGGTATTTAATTACCCAGTTGTTGATTGGATCAAAGAAGATTTTGGGATCAGTTAAAATGGATCGGCCTGTGAAATTCATAATTCCATATGAGATGTCAATAGCGAGAGACTTATCTGTGTGTTTTATAATCAGGTCATCCATAAAAATCAAGTTTCAAGTTGTGCGATAAACAACGTATGGTAATTATTTCATTCATGGATCCCTCGTTAAGTTCATGGGTCGTTTTCCTCAGGAGGATGGCAAAGGCGAAATGGTTGCGCCACTCACCCAACCTTCAACGTACATCCTGCATCTTATATGTAAAGCAAGTTAGTAAAGATTGTTTATGGAGACGGTTAAAAAGTTATTAAGAATTGACGAATGGAGCCTTTCGCATGATCAACTGACCAGTGACTATGAGATATGAACATCTTCTGAGAAACACTGTTTTTGGGGCTTCTGCAGTTCTTATCCCTTTAAATAACTCATTCAGAAATTTAATAGCCGGCTTTGTCAAAATGTGGATAACGTTAACATCTTTTTGGCGTATTAACTGGTAGAATTTCCTCAAATTAGTTTTGTCGAACGCGAACAAATAAATTCGAATGACACATATTTATAGTAAGATCAGAGATTATAAGTTGAATAACAAGGGCCGGGCCAAGGGTTTTATTGACCTTATGGAGATGCTCCTTGCGAGCATAACATTTCCTTTGACGATCTGGCTGACCAAAAAGTACATCGTTCCAGATATGGAAGTTAAGACCCTTGAGGCCATTTTCTTTTTCGCTTTTATTCTGATGTCCTGGTTTGTCCTTTCAAGGATCACAGCCATGGCAAAGATTCCCAGGACGCAGCGATACCTGACCCTTGCATTTCAGTTTGCCAGAAGCGCATTCATTGTATTTATTGGCCTACTTGTCATCAAAGTAATCTTCAGACTAACCTCACTTCCGGTGCTCCTGATCGTGGTATATGTAAGTAATCTGTTTTTACTAACCCTGGCTTTCAGGATGCTTGCTTTTCGGGCTCTTAAAGCCTATCGTTCATACGGCAGAAGTTCGCATCATGTGCTGATTATTGCCGATGCCTTTTCCGATGGTGTGATCGAAAATTTGTTACTTCAAAAGGAGTGGGGTTTCAAAATTGTTTCCATTCTGACAGATTCGAAATTGATCAAAGCCAAATATGGATCACAGATTAAGATTCTTTCCAGTCAGGAGAAATTACAGAACGTGATCGACAATTCGGTGATTGATGAAGTGATCTATTGCAAGCGGGATGTAGATATTGAGCTTATTAAAAAGGTGGTTGGTATATGCAATGAGGTGGGGGTTGTATTCAGGTTACAATCTTCTGTCTCTCCACTGGATCCTACTGAATTCCAGTTGAAGACGTTGAACAAGACCAAAGACCTGTCCATTGTAGATATACCCTCCAACAGTTTGTCACTTATCCTGAAATCCATGGGTGATATTTACTTCTCTATCCTGGCGGTGATTTTACTCATTCCGGTATTCTTAACCATCGCTATTATTATAAGGGCCGGTTCCAAAGGCCCTGTATTTTTCAGGCAGGAGAGGATCGGATTGCGGGGAAGGAAGTTTAAACTGTTCAAGTTCCGGACCATGGTTGTCGATGCCGAGGAGCAATTGAAAAAACTTCAAGCCAGGAATGAGGCCGACGGTCCCGTGTTTAAGATCAAGGATGATCCCCGGATCACCAGGGTCGGACTGTTCCTCCGGAAGACTGGTCTTGATGAATTGCCCCAGCTAATGAACGTTGTCAGGGGAGAAATGTCGCTGGTAGGACCCAGGCCGCCATTGGAAGATGAAGTGAATCAGTACGAACGCTGGCAGTTGAGAAGGCTTTCGGTAAAGCCGGGAATTACATGTACCTGGCAGATTGTCCCAGACAGGCACGATGTTTCATTCGAACAGTGGATGGAGCTGGATCTTCACTATATTGATAATTGGAACCTTCGTAAAGATCTGGAGCTGTTTTTTAAAACAGTTAAAACATTTTTCGTTGCTGGAGGGCATTAAACATTGGATTTTCTATCGCCCATTTCACACCTTTTTTATCTGTTAATTTGTTCCGCAAGTATTTTGGATATTAGTTTTAACTTTATGAAGTTTCTAAAACTAAGATGATGTATTCATTTAGGAAAATAAGTTTAGTTGTGATGCTGGTGCTCCTTGCAGGCTCCTGCGTACCACTCAGGAAGACAGCGTATGTCCAGGATGATAAAACCATGATTGTCCAGCAAATGGATAATATGTATTTTGTCGATGAGCCAACGGATGATCTGATCAGGCCCGGTGATGAGCTCTATATAAAAGTGACCAGTGCAGATGAGGGGCAGACAGCATTCAATGATGCCAGTCAGGAACGTATGTATGATGCTTCAGTAATCAGTTATACTGTAGATGAGGCAGGATCTATCAAACTGCCTTACATCAAACGAATTAAGTTATCCGGATTAACCCTTGCGGAGGCATCTGAAAGCATGGAAAAGGAGCTGGCACAATACCTTTACTTTCCTTCGGTGTTTGTTCGATTTGTAAATAACAAGGTGACCATCCTGGGAGAAGTTTATAACCCGGGTGTTTATGTCTTTAATTATAAAAGTATCAACATTCTTCAGGCCATCGGATATGCTGGTGATATAAGTATTTTTGGTAACAGGCAAAATGTGTTAATTGTCAGGGAAGATGGGGGCTATAGATCAAAGTATCAGGTGGATCTTACCAGTGATGAATTGCTGACTTCCAAATACTATATGGTTAAATCAAATGACATTATCTATGTGGAACCGTTAAAGAGCAAGAAGTGGGGGATGGAAGAATTTCCCTATGACCTGCTGTTTTCAATGGTTTCTCTGACCATTATTGTATTAACCTTTATGGTTACATATTTAAATTAGATTCAGGTATGGTTATGGATAACAGGGATGATTCAAGGCTGAAATATATTACAGAGTTTTTCAATGATCTGCTTCGCAACTGGTATGTTTTTGCAATCACGCTGGCTGTGGTCTGCGGTGGAACCCTCGTCTATGTAAAATATGCATCAAAGATCTATAAAGTAAAGGCGTCAGTGTTACTGAAGGTTGAACGCTCCAATGCTTACGGAGGACGGTCCGATGATATATTAAAGGTATATGAGCTCATAGAACAGGATAAAAATCTTCAGAATGAGATCTACTACTTTAAATCAACACCCCTTGTAAAATCGGTTGTGGAGAAGATGGATCTCCTGGTATCCTACTACTTGCAGGAAGATAAAATACCCAAGGAGGTTTCATTCAGCCTCAAGGCTCTTTATAAAGATTCGCCGTTTATGATCGTCCTGAATAAAGATCATCTTCAACCTGCCGAAACCTTCTTCTATATAAAAATCCTGGATGAAGAGCAGTTTATGATCTCGGCAGACAACCCCAAAACCACAATTATCGATTACAGAGATGAATCGGTTGCGGTTCGTGAGGTTCCGTATTGGTTGAATGGCACATATAGTTTTGGAGAGGAGATTGAAGACCCATTTACCTCGTTCCGGGTACTGCTGAACTCCAATTATCAATCAGATACATATCAGGGGAAGGATCTTTTCTTCAAGTTAAATACTACCGAGGCTTTAACCAGAGCTTTTAAAGGTTCCCTGGGTGTGGAGATATCTGCACTGGAAGCTACCATGGTGGAGATGACTTTCAACAGTGACAACCTGCAAAAGGGCCTTGATTTCCTGGAAGGATTAATCGATAGATACAATGAAAGCAGCCTGGAAGAGAAGAACTATCTGGCCAACAAGACCATTGAACATCTCGACTTCCAACTTTCCGACATTTCACAGTCATTGGGTAGCTCTGAGCAGGAATTACAGAATATTCGTCGCAGCACTTCAGTCATGAACGTCGATGAGAAGGCCGCCAATATTTATAACCAGTTACAAACCCTCGAAAATCAACGCGATGAAGCTCAGCGAACCCGGGGTTATTTGATTGAGATGGATGACTATTTTGCCTCAAACCGGGATTCATCAGGTTTGGCACCTTCAGCCATGGGTCTTAACGATCCATTATTGAATGATCTGATACAAAATTTAACAGAGCTTAATGCAGAGAGACAGACCATTATCAACAACAATCAGCTGCTGAATCCACGTCTCCGTACCATTGAAATCAGTATCAATAACCTGAAGAAGGTAATTACCGAGAACCTGAAATACAGCATCAATGCTACCACCAGCGAACTGAATGAAGTCAATGGAAAGATCAGGAGTCTGAACAGGGAGTTTTCAAGCTTGCCTCGTACGCAAACGAGGCTTCTGGGCATTGAGCGGAAGTTCAATTTGAATGAGGATATCTATATGAAGCTGCTGGAGCAGAAGATTCAGGCCCAGATTATCAAGGCTTCCAATCTTCCGGACCTTGACATTGTTGAGCCGCCACAGTATGTTGGAATTCACTCACCCAAAACCATCATTTTGTTGTTTGTTGCTGTAATACTGGGTACCGTTATCCCTGGTATATTTATTGTGGGAAAGAAGTTATTCAGCAACAGGATCCATGATAAGGAGGAGTTGAAAGCCTTTTCTAATCTACCACAGATTGGAAGCATCCCACAGGATGGCAGAAGTTCTATCAATGTGATTGTGGATCAGCCCAACTCAATAACAGCTGAGGCATTCCACAGCGTCAGGAGCAACCTGATCTATTACCTGATGGGGAAATCAAACCAGGTGATCCTGGTCACCTCCACCATGGAGGGAGAGGGCAAGTCATTTTCGGCCCTCAATATTGCCAGCAGCCTGGCGGTAACCAATAACAAAACTGTACTGGTGGAATTTGACCTGAGAAGGCCCAGTGATCTTTACAATAAGTTGGGTATAAGAGGATTGGTTGGTGTGAGTTCATTGCTGATCAATAAGGCATCCCTGGATGAGATCACCATCAACTCAGATGTGGAGAACCTGGATATTATCCTGGCCGGACAGGTGCCACCCAATCCCATAGAGCTGATCTCCAGCAGACAAACTGCTCGACTGTTTGAAGAATTGAAGAAGAAATACGATTATATCATTATCGATACACCTCCTTACGGGGTGCTTACCGATTCATTTGTCCTGATGAAATATGCAGATATCACCCTCTATGTAACCCGGTTGGGACAGGTAAAGAAGCGGATGTTGCTTTCCAGCTTTGATGATATTGCTTCAAAGAAGATTGAGAATATCCATGTATTGATCAACGGTGAAGTTCCAAAACAGGGTTCATACGGGAAATATTACACGACCACCAGGAGAGAAATAAAGTTATTGAAGAGAGTCCCCCTGGGGGGGGATAAGCATAAAAGGAATAAGACCCCGGTTTAGGGTATTTTCTTCAAACATTTTGGTAGAATTTACGTAAGAAAATATTATTCTCAATTAAAAAACCTTATAGATGAAAGCAGTACTCTTAGCTGGGGGGTTTGGCACCAGGATCAGTGAAGAAAGCGGGATAAGACCCAAACCCATGGTGGAGGTGGGAGGCATGCCCATCCTGTGGCACATTATGAAAACATATTCTCACTATGGGATCAACGAATTCATCATATGTCTGGGATACAAAGGGTATATGATTAAGGAGTATTTCGCCAATTATTTCCTCTATGTTTCGGATGTGACCTTTGATTTGAAATACAACTCCATGTCCATTCACAATGATCAGGCTGAGCCATGGAAGGTCACATTGATCGATACCGGCCTCCAGACCATGACCGGAGGACGCCTTAAGAGGGTGAAAGAGTATATCGGTAATGAGACATTCTGTATGACATACGGAGATGGTGTGACCGATGTGAATATTGATGAGTTAATCAAGTTCCACAAAGATCAGAAGGCCATTGCCACTTTAACGGCTGTCCAGGAACCTGGACGGTTTGGATCTTTTACATTGGGAGAGGAGCAAACCAGGGTTGCCAATTTCAGGGAGAAGGTAAAGGACCATGATTCGGCCTGGATCAATGGGGGTTATTTTGTGCTGGAGCCTACCATATTTGATTATATTGAGGGCGATTCCACGGTCTTCGAAAGGGCACCCATGGAGATGCTTTCTAAAAATGGTGGTCTGGGTGCATTCCAACACCGGGGATTCTGGATGCCCATGGATACATTAAGAGATAAAAACGTTCTGGAAGAGATGTGGAACAGTGACAATCCACCTTGGAAAGTCTGGTAAGTCCACAGTATAATAATATAATGTATGGCGGCTGATCTGTTTCAAATCTATGGAAATAAGAAGGTCCTTGTAACGGGACATACTGGTTTTAAAGGGGGATGGCTCAGCCAGTGGCTGATATCTCTGGGTGCCGAGGTATATGGAGTTGCACTGCCACCCGAAGGGGAAGTTTCCCTGTTTGATCAACTGCAACTTAAGAAACATCTTAAGCATCATATCTGCGATATCAGGGGGTTCGAACCATTAAAGGATCTCATTGGCGAAATAGAGCCGGATATCATTTTTCACCTGGCTGCCCAGCCATTGGTAAGGGAGTCATATAATATCCCCCTGGAGACAGTGGAAACCAATGTGATGGGTACGATCCATCTGTTGGAGGCTGTCCGCACCCTGAACCTATCAACCACCATCATAGTGATCACTTCCGACAAAAGCTATGAAAACCAGGAGTGGATGTTTGGTTACCGGGAAAATGATCCCATGGGGGGCTATGATCCCTATTCAGCAAGCAAGGGAGCCTGTGAGGTCCTGACTGCATCCTGGAGACGCTCCTTTTTCAATCCCTCGGACTATGGCAGGCATGGTGTAAAGCTGGCCACCGTAAGGGCGGGGAATGTGATTGGGGGAGGAGACTGGGCCACCGACAGGATTGTCCCTGACTGCATGCGGGCATTACTGGATGGTAATCCCATTGATGTGCGGAATCCGCTGGCTACCAGGCCTTGGCAGCATGTACTCGAACCATTGGGAGGCTACCTTTTATTGGGAGAGAAACTTTTGAGCACTGACCAGGAATCTGATCTGACAACCTATTGTGACGCGTTTAATTTCGGCCCGCTGATGGGCTCCAACAAAACTGTGGAGAGCCTGGTCAATGAGTTGATCAAGGTGTGGGGAAGCGGCACATGGACCTTTGAAAAACAACATGCAGTGCACGAAGCTTCATTGCTAAATCTCACCATCGATAAAGCATTTCAATTGCTGGGGTGGTACCCGGCATGGGATTTTCAGGAGACCATCAAGCAAACGGTTGAATGGTACAGGATGTACCAGGACGATGTGCATGAAATCCCAAACCTCACACTTCAGCAAATCAGCGAATACTCCGACGCATTCAAATTGACATCATAAATATAATAAAGCTATGCAATTCACCAAATCACTCCAGATCCAGAAAAAATTCAATGATACAATCCCGGGGGGGAGTCACACCTATGCCAAAGGAGACGACCAGTACCCCGAATTTATGCCCCCCTATATAGAAAGGGGGAAGGGATGCCACATCTGGGATATTGACGGAAACGAATTTATTGAGTATGGTATGGGATTGAGAACTGTCACCCTTGGGCACGCATTTGAACCCATTGTAGAGGCAGCTTACAAGCAGATGCAATTGGGCAATAACTTTGTACGCCCGGCCAGGATTGAACTGGAATGTGCAGAGGAGTTTCTCAGTGTGATTGACGGAGCCGACATGGTCAAATTCTCAAAGGATGGATCGGATGCCAACAATGGCGCGGTAAAATTGGCCCGCGCATACACTGGAAGAGACCTGGTGGGAGTCTGTGCCAACCATCCCTTCTTTTCGGTGGATGACTGGTTCATCGGATCCACGCCCATGTCGGCCGGGATTCCCGATGTTGTAAAGGAGATGACCGTTAAGTTTTTCTTCAATGATATTGGGAGTGTTGAGAAGATGTTTGCTGATCATCCTGATAAGATATCCTGTGTGATTCTTGAAGCAGAAAAATATGCCCCACCCGAGGACAACTTTCTTCATAAACTGATGGATGTGTGTCATAAGAACGGGGCCCTCTTTATCCTGGATGAGATGATCACCGGCTTCAGGTGGCACCTGGGTGGTGCCCAAAAGATGTATGACATTGTTCCCGACCTCTCCACCTTTGGAAAGGCAATGGGTAATGGTTTTGCCATCTCTGCCCTGGCGGGTAAGCGAGAATTTATGGAACTGGGTGGTCTTCACCACAAAAAGGAGCGGGTATTCCTTATTTCCACCACCCATGGTGCTGAGAATCATGCATTGGCAGCTGCTATTGCCAATATCAGGTTCTTTAAAGAGAATGATGTGATTGAAAGGTTGGATGAACAGGGCCGGAAACTGAAGGAGGGGGTCAATAGGGCTTCAACCGATCTGGGCATCAACAGCCACGTTCGGATCATCGGTCCGAACTGCTGCTCTGTCTATACCACCAGCGACCAGGAGGGAAAACCATCTCAACCATTCAGAACACTCTTTATTCAGGAGTGCATGAAGCGGGGATTGTTGATGCCCTCCAGCATTGTTTCGTATTCGCACTCAGATAAAGATATTGAAGAGACGGTGTCTAAGATGCAGGAAGCCATGGTAGTATATAAGAGAGCCATGGAGGAAGGTATTGATAAATACCTGGTAGGAAAGCCAGTAGCTCCCGTATTCAGGAAATTCAATTGATGACAACTATTCATACATGAACCCATTCGAACTGATTCCCACCGGTATTGAGGGGTGTTTTGAAATCAAACCCAGGATATTTGAAGACGGGCGGGGTAAATTTGTGAAGCTATTTCACCGGGAATTCTTTGATGAATTAGGACTTCAATCAACCTATGAGGAGGAGTATTACTCTGTTTCACCTGCCAGAGTGATCAGGGGATTGCATTTCCAGGTTCCTCCCAGGGAGCATGTAAAACTGGTAAGCTGTGTGCAGGGAACCCTCCTGGATGTGGTATATGATCTTCGTACCGGTAGCAAATCATCAGGCCGGGTATTCTCCCTCGAACTGAGTTCAGAAAAGGGCAATATGTTGTATGTGCCAGAAGGACTGGCACATGGATTTTATGTATTGAGCGAAAGTGCCACCTTTCTTTCAATGAATTCGAAAAAATTTGCTCCGGAATGCGACAGGGGCATTCGGTGGGACTCCATTCCTTTCGATTGGCCCGACAAGGAACCCATTGTTTCCGAAAAGGATCAGAAAATGGTATCGTTGGATGCCTTCGAAAATCCATTTTAAGGGAGTATGAAGATAGTAGATACAAAAATCAAAGGCTGTTATGAGGTTTTCCCCCTGGATCTGAGGGATCACCGGGGAAGGTTTGTGAAGCCCTTTCACCAGGATGATTTCAGGGATGCGGGGCTTGAGCTTGATATCAAAGAGGAGTATTATTCGGTTTCAAAGAAAAATGTATTAAGGGGCTTGCATTTCCAGCTTCCTCCGAAGGCCACCATTAAAGTGGTCACATGTTTGGGTGGAACCATTTTTGATGCAGTAGTGGATTTGAGGATAGATTCACCCACTTATCTGAAGCACTTTGCGGTGGAATTGTCGGAGAAGAGAGGAAATCTGCTATACATTCCGGAAGGATTGGCCCATGGCTTTTATACCCTGAGCGAGGAAGCAACTGTATTATATATGTGTTCCGAAGTCTATTCTCAGGAGCACGATACAGGGTTAAGATGGAATTCGGCAGGAATTTCCTGGCCGGTAATGGACCCCATTGTTTCGGAGAAAGATAATGGTCTGAAAGAACTGGAACAATTTCACTCCCCCTTTTAAGTTATAACAATAAATAAATCATATTATGATAATAGTTGACAGTAAACTGGAGCAGAGACAAAAGGATGGAAAACCGATTAAGGCGGGATTTGTGGGTGCAGGAATGATGTCCAAAGCCATTTTGAACCTGATTGAGAAGAACATTCCCGGCATGAGGGTGGCGGCTATCTCCAACCGTACCCTGAGCAAGGCTAAAGATGTGTATGAGTTTTCAGGAGTCACCGACATCAAGGTCGTTGATTCTGTAAAGGCTCTCGATCGTACCATTCAAAGCGGGGGGTATGCCATTACAGAGGATTACACACTGCTGTGCGAAAGCCGGGAGTTGGACGTTTTGGTGGACATTACCGGTCATGTTGGGTTCGGTGTGGAAGTTTTGTTAGAGGCATTTAAGCATGGCAAGGATATTATCACCTTTAATGCTGAGGTTGACTCCACCCTTGGGCCTATTCTGAGTGTGTATGCCGACAGGGCCGGGGTGATATACAGTGGAAGTGACGGCGATCAACCCGGAGTTACCATGAATCTGTACAGGTTTGTCAAGGGATTGGGGCTAACACCCATGTTGGCTGGAAACGTCAAGGGATTACAGGATCCATACCGCAATCCCACTACCCAGGAGGAGTTTGCGAAGTACTGGGGGATGGGACCCGAAAAGGCCACCAGCTTTGCCGATGGAACGAAGATGAATATGGAGCAGGCTTGTGTGGCAAACTGCACAGGACTCAGGGTGGCCAAACGGGGAATGTTGGGATATGCCTTTGATGGTCATGTGGATGAGATGACAGGTATGTATGATTATGAGCAGTTAAAAGAGCTGGGTGGTATTATCGATTATGCACTTGGTGCGAAACCCGGACCTTCTGTATTTGTATATGGCTCCATCGAGGATGAGCTTTCAAGGCATCATCTTGCTTACTATAAATTGGGGAAGGGGCCCCTCTATAGCTTCTATACCCCATACCACCTCTGCATCTTCGAAGTTCCTACTTCCATTGCAAGGGTAGTGGATTTCGGGGATCACGTATTGAAACCACTGGGAGCTCCTGTGGTGGAGGTGATCTCCAAAGCCAAGACCGATCTGAAAGCAGGAAGTATGCTGGATGGCCCGGGTTTTTATACCCTGTATGGAGAGTGTGAGAATAATGATGTGGTGTTGAATGAGAAATTGCTTCCAATCGGGCTGACCGAAAATGGTGTGAAGCTGATTAGGGATATCCCAAAAGACCAGGAGGTTACCTTCGATGACGTGGAGTTTGATGAGAGTCGTATGATCTTCAAACTTTACAAAGAGCAGATGGAGTATTTTAAATAGTCCTTCAGGCAACCCAGGTACAGCAATACCTTTTCCTGTTTTCCAATTGAATTCCTTTTGATTATCAGTGTATTAGATTGTCCGGGTTTTCATTGAACCTGACTCTTAACAAAATGTGAATTTTTTTATGAGGAATATTGTAACAATCTTCCTCATTTTAAGTATAAGGTATTGTTCGTTCCAGGGGCAGTATGCCCGAGTAATCAATAGATTAATGATGATAAATTGGGTTTAAAAAGTTGTAATAAAAGACTCCGGTACGACCTGGTGGTTTATTCGTCAATGAAAAGTGCATTTTCGTCAAAGCTTTCAGGTCCATGTATTGTGATCCGGGTGAAAAAACCACCCAATTTCAGGGTTGATGGTTCATATTTTCCGGTTGATCAAATTGGATGCTGTACACCCTCATTTATCACTAATTTTGAATGAATAGATAATGCAACCAAACGCCGTGAATTCAAGTATAAGTAGAAATAAAGGAAAAAACCGAAACACATGAAAAAAACGTTTTTACAATTTGGAATAGCCGTTCTGCTGGCATTCATTCTCTCCTCTGTGAGCGGAACGCTGAATGGCCAAACATGCCCTGCCGGGATGGTTGGTTATTGGAAAATGTCGGAAGCTTCCGGCCCAATCTATTATGATTCTTTTGCAAATCATGATGCGATTGCACCCACAGTTTCACCCTCTCAGACTGCCGGAGCCAGTGGGAGAGGGCAAATGTTTGATAATGGTTCCGGCACCTATCTCGCCATTCCTGATCACAATGATTTTGATTGGGCAGGTACATCCAGCTTTACCATCGAGTTTTGGGTAAAGTATTCCGGCACAACAGGAGATGTTCAGGTGTTTATTGCACGTGACGATCGTCCCTATTCAGCAATGACCTGGTGGATCGGGGCCGAAGCGAACGGAACGATCTCCTGGTACCTTCAGGGAAGTCTGGGTACAAATGCCATTATTACTACAGGGTCTGCATATAATGATTTCATGTGGCACCATGTGGTAGCAGTAAGGAACGGGGGGTCTACTAACAGAAACTATCTATATGTGGATGGGGTTCTGCAGAATCCCGGAGGTTCAACCATTTCTACTTTTGGGACCCTTTATTCAACCAATCCCATTACCATTGGAAACCTTGTGTATCAATCCAGTCCAGAGTTCCATGCTACCGCAGCCATTGATGAGATAGCTATCTATAACAGGGCACTGGATGCTTCGACTGAGATCATTCCTCATTACCAAAATATCAGCCAGTATCAGATTGGCTATTGCGATGGAGATGATCCACTTTTCCTAACGGAACCTTTAACCAGGGCTACGGTTGGTCAGCTCTATACATACGATGTTGATGCTTCCGGTAACACAAAACCCACCTATTCGCTTGTTGAAAAGCCCTCCGGGATGATTATCGACAGCAATAGCGGAATGATTACCTGGACCCCATTGTCACAATCTGAAAATGGTCATGTGGTTGTTCGGGCTACCAACGATAAAGGATCTATTGAACAGACGTTCAATATATTTTTAGCAGATGCACCCATTTGCCGGCCAAATCTTCTGGCATATTGGGATTTCAACCTGACGGGCAGTGCCGGATATGTGGATAACATAGCAGGTTGGGAATTTACAGGTGCGGCTCCTACCACCACCACCGGAATTGCAGGAAGTGCACTCTCATTTAACGGTGTAAATGATAGTATCAATCTGAAGGATAATTTGGGAAATACCAATATTTTCTTTGATTTTCATGATGTTCCCACTTTCTCTATTGAACTCTGGATGAAATCAAGTGCTACTCCGGCCAGGACCATGGTAATGGTTGGTAGAGAAATGCAACAAGATAATAATACCCAATACTGGGTTGGTGTGAATCCAAATGGAGCGGTTGGATTATACCTGAGAGATTACCATCATACAGATCCTAACGAAGCTTATCTCGAAGGTGGTAGTGTTCTTGACGGAAGCTGGCACCATATTGTAGCCTCTTATAATGACGCTTCGAATACAGTTCAACTCTATGTGGATAAGTTATTGGTTGACAATGCCAGTCAGAACTTCCTGGATTTTGGAGGATATTCCAGCCTGAACATAGCTCACCTGAATACTGCTGTTGATAAATTCTGGTATGAAGGGATGATTGACGAATTGGCTTTCTACAGTATCGCCATGACTCAGACGCAGATCAATGACAGCTATAACAATGCTTTTGCAGGGAACAGCGCCTGTGTATACAATTATGCACCGGTCATCCTCTCTACACCCGATTCAACAGTTGTGCAGGGATCAGCCTATACTTATGAACTGGTGGCTACAGACATCAACGATGGCGATGTACTGAGTATCTCCAAAGTGAGTGCTCCTGCCTGGTTAAATACCTTCACTTACACTCCTGGCGATTCGACTGCAACAATTAGTGGAACTCCTGGAAACGACGATGTGGGTATGAACACAGTTACGCTCAGGGTATTTGATGGTATAGTTAACGTGGACCAGACGTTCCAGGTGAGGGTAATTAATTACAATGATTCCCCTTTATTTACATCAGCACCGGTTACTTCGACTGACCAGAATGCACTCTATACCTATACTGCGATGGCTACTGATCCTGATGGTGATGTGCTTACCTATTCTGCGCCCATTATGCCAGCATGGTTGACATTCGATGCCGGAACCCATGTATTGAGCGGTACTCCCTCTAATGATGATGTGGGTGACAATAATGTAACCTTACGGGTTTCTGACGGAACCATAGAAGTGGATCAAGTGTTCACGATTACTGTGAACGATGTGAATGATGCACCTGTGTTCACTTCGACGCCTATTATCCAGATCGATCAGAATTCGCCATATAGTTATACCGTTACTGCTGATGATCCTGATGGTGACGTCCTGATCTATTCGGCAGTTCAAAAGCCTGCATGGCTTAATTTTGGACCTTCTACTCATATCTTGAGTGGTACTGCGTCTGGAACTGATATTGGTTTTCACAATGTGACTTTAAGGATTACTGACGGTACGGTAGAGGTTGACCAGGTATTCCAGGTTGAAGTAATTGATATCAATGATGCTCCACAGTTTACATCCAATCCACCATTGATGGTTGATCAGGATGCAAACTACAGCTATAGCGTGATGGCTACAGATGCCGATGGAGATCCCGTATCCTACTCTGCTCCGCAGATTCCATCCTGGCTGACATTCAATTCTTCTACCCGTATTTTAAGTGGAAATCCGTCCAATGATGATGTAGGTACACATTCGGTTACACTGCGTGTGACAGACGGACTACTTGAAACGGATCAGGCATATCAGCTCACTGTAAATAATGTGAATGATCTGCCGGTTATCACATCCGATCCAGTTACTGAAGCCAGGGTGGGTCAGCCATACCTGTACCAGGTCGATGTTTCAGATCCGGATCCGGGTGATCAGTTGACTTTTACAGCTGAAAATGTTCCATCATGGCTGACGCTTACTTCAGCTTCCACCACCGCCATATTGAGTGGGACTCCACAAGCAACAGATCTGGGTACCCATGCAGTGATTATTAAAGTGAGTGATGGTATAGGTGATGCTGCACAAGGATTTTCCATCAACGTACTTGATCCTACGGGTATTGAGGATGCGGAATCCCTGGTGAGCAAGGTCTATCCAAACCCGGCTTCGGATGAGGTACATTTTGAATTTGCCGAACTTGGTGATGCTCGTCTCAAGATCATTGATGTAAAAGGTTCTGTGATGATGGAAGTTCAAGTGAAGAACACCGATCGAATGACCATTGACATCTCTGATTTGTCAAGTGATACTTATTTCTACACGGTTACCATCAATGAAAAGACCAGTGTTGGTAAACTGATTAAACAGTAGAATTTGAAGGATAACAGAGCTTTGATATAAAAGGAAAATATAGAGACTACCCAACATCCATCTGGTACTTTGAGTGTTGGGTATTCTCTTTCCCTTTTTCAAACTAAATCGATAATGAAGTGATCAAAAAATTTCTGTTTGCAGTTTCAGTACTCCTGGGGGTTTCTTCAGGATTGGTTTCCCAGACCGTGCGTATTATGCCGTTGGGGAATTCAATCACATATGATGAAAACAGCCTGGATGCGTCCTATCCCAGGAGTGATGCAAACAGAATATCATACAGGTACCGCCTTTATCAGTTGCTTTATGAGGAGGGATATGATTTTGATTATGTGGGCAGTCAAGATTGCGGCTTCAACTATTTCCAGAATCCGGAACTGGATGACAATGCTGGTTTTTCGGGGATTGAAACATGGCAGCTGGCCAACTTGATCAATACCGGTTACAATGCGGTAGAGGGTCACTATGAAAGTTCGGGTCCCTACCTCAACTATTACCCCGCAGATATTATATTGTTACATATTGGGACCAATGACCTGATTGAAAGTGCTTCGGAAGTTAAAGATCTGCTTGATAACATCAGGAACTATGATCCTGATGTGTATATCCTGGTGGCAAAGATCATCAACAGGCGTGTCTACCATGCTTCTACTACCACTTTCAATAACAATGTGGATTTGATGGTTACCATGAGGGGAGATCCCCGCATCAAAATGGTGAACATGGAAACAGGAGCTGGAATTAACTACTCCACCGATATGATTGATAACCTGCACCCCAATCAGGCTGGATTCGTTAAGATGGGCGAAAAGTGGTTTGATGCAGTTAAGAATTTGAACCAGGCACCAGTGGTGTCTCAGATTCCCGACCAATTTACATCACGGGAGAGTGCTTTTGCACCCATATCACTGGATGATTATGTAACCGATAGCGAGGATCCCAACAATTTGCTCACATGGACATTTACCAGAAAGCTGGGTTCACAGCTGATCGTAAGCATCGATGAGAACAGGATGTTGATGGTTTCTCCAAACGGAGACTGGTCGGGAACCGAATTACTTTCGCTGAAAGTGACAGATACAGGTAGCGGGGCATTACCAAGAAATTCAACCATGGAGGTCTCTTTTACTGTGAATAAAGGAAATGATCCTCCGGTGATTGAGTCAAACCCGGGAACTGTGATCAACCAGGAAGAGAACTACAGTTACACGGTGCAGGCCTATGATATTGATGGGGATTCAATCATCTATTCGGTGGTGCAAAAGCCTTCATGGCTTAATTTCAGTGTTGTGACCCATCAGCTAAGTGGCATACCCCACCACGAACATGTGGGAGTTCACGACATTACCCTGAGGGTTGCCGACGCCGAAGATTACACCGAACAATCTTTTC
>JAUVKN010000127.1 GCA_030596245.1 Bacteroidia bacterium
AAAAGGGAATGGTTTACCCTGATTTATTGAGCGGATACGAATAGTGGCATACTTGTGGGGGCTCACAATTGCCCTTTATGGGATTATGATTCATACCTGAGATGGTCGCAACTCATGAAACATCCGGAACGTACACCAGCTTTGGGTTTCTATGCACAGGAGAATCCCGAGGTTGCTGACTGGGAGACCAAGTGGGCGGTGGAACACGGGGTGGATTATTTTATATATTGCTGGTATCGTGCGGAACAGGGTGGCCCGGTGAAACAAAGGCATGGAAGTGCTTTGCATAAGGCCCTTTTTAACTCCAGATTTCAGGACCAAATGAAATTCACCATCATGTGGGAAAACCAGGGCAAAGGAATAGCCGGTGTTTCCGATGAAGATGACCTGATGAATAATCTAATGCCATTCTGGATGACCAATTACTTCAAACGCACAAATTACCTTGTTATTGACAACAAACCCGTATTGTTTATTTACCGTCCGGAATTCCTTATTGAAGATCTGGGGAGTATTGAGAATGTTCGCCTGGCCTTTGATAAGATGAGGGAAGCCTGCCGTAAAGAAGGTTTTGATGGATTATGGATCCTTGGAGAATACCGTTATTTGAAGGAAGAACATCTTGAATTGATGAAGAGCCTTGGGTTGGATTACACTTTTGCCTATTGCTGGCATGTGCAGAACAGCCCAGCACCAAACGAAGCGATTGATGCTCAGATGAACAACATCATTACTACTCAGAAACTGGACATATTGCCGCAGGTCGTAACTGTTTCCCAGGGTTGGAGCGGCTGGCGAGATGAGGGTTCAATCTGGACAATTCCCCCAACCGAATTTGAAACGTTATTACGGCAGGCCAAAGGGTTTATTGAAAAATTGCCAAAAGAGCAACTCAGCGGCAGAATGATCATTCTTGATAACTGGAACGAATGGGGAGAAGGACATTACCTCTTGCCTTATACCGAATATGGATTTGGTTATCTGGATGCCATCCGCAAAGTTTTTTCAGACGCTCCGGCTGAACATACTGATCTTATCCCTGAAGATATTGGAATGGGTCCCTATGAAACTCTCTACAGGGAGTGGCTGGCCAAAAAGCGAGGAGCTTCGCCGGGCATGTAGAATTCAATATTGAAACCTGATTGTTAAACTGGAACGAGGCTTACATGCAGTTTACCTCATTGACTGTTTTGTGATAGCTTCCACAAAAATTGGGCTTGACCAGACAAACTGCTGCCTGTTCCTCATGCAGGATTCCGTATTTTTTGCCGGGGCAAGGGTCAGGCGGAGGTAATAGAAAGTGTCTTTCAACTCCGGGGACTGCCAGCTTGTTTCAACCTTTTTGCTCTGTGGTTTCATGCTGTATACCGATTTCCCTTCGGAGATGATCTCAAGCTTTTCAATCAAACCGGGAGCCGCTGCACGGACCTTCAATATGGGAGCTTTGGAGCATTTTACCTCCTGACCCATCTCTTTCCCTTCCAGGCTGAAATGTAATATGACCCGAGCTCCTGTACTGGCGTAACACTGGCGGTTCTTTAAGGCCGAATAAATGGAAGGTCGTGTAAGATCTGTAGTCCATACTCCCGTTAAGCCACAGTTCCCGGGCCGCGCCCAATGGTCATCACTGCTGGCAATTGCTCCCAGTTTTTTCCCTGAATTCAGCTGTTCCACCCAGGTCCGGCCTTTAATTGACGGCTCTTTATGCCAGGCATAGTGGGGTTCATTGCCTGCATATTCACAACGTCCGTGATTTGAAAAGATCTCACAGACAGGGATCCGTTCCGGCTCAAACTGGGTCCAGTCCCAGGGCCTCATTCCCTGGCAGATATGGTGCGGAACAAAAAAACATTCCGTATCGTGCAATTCTGCCCATGCTTTTTCCCGGCTGTAACTGTCCCCGGGATTATGGCTTAGAAAGGGTGCCTGCTTTGCAGCAAAGTAAACATTCTGATCTCCCTTTGGACCAGACAACTCGCAGGCCACCAGTGTCACGAAACTTCCATCCTCATTAGCCTCATTGGTGATTTGTTGCATGGTCTCCCATTCTGCCGGCCCGTAATTCCCCTGGTCAAGGCCATGGTGATCTGTGTTTGCCTGAAAATCGAGTGCATAGTAAGATCGCCCTATTTGATAACTACCTTCATAGGAAGAGACAGTATGAGCACCCGTTCGCGCATCTGCCGACATCTGTGTATGTACATGCAGGTCCCCCCAATAAAGTTTTCTTCCCGGATCCGTCTGGAATACCTCCACGGGATTGCTCTCTGCCACCAGTCCGTCGTCCGACCGGACCCGGAGCCAGTAAAAGCCTGTATCCCTGAAAACCAGATCGCACTGGACCGATCCCAGATCTTCAGGCGTGATCTTAATCCCCGGGGGTATTTGAACGCCCTCTCTTTCGCAGGTCAGGGACAATCCGGATTCATATAGAATCGCCGGGTTATTATACTTATCAAAAGCACTTATATTCAATCGTACAGGCTCGCCTGAAACAGATGAGGAAGCTATACGGGCCAGCAAATATTCAACATCATCCGGAAGTTTTGGTATTTCAGGTGGATTTTTAATCAATTCTGCATTTCCGTCTGCATTATGATCAACGGCAACATGAAACAACCAGCGGTCTCCTTCCCAACGGCCAGCCCTGGTATCCACCTTCACGTTTTTCCAATGGAAATGAAGCTTTTCTCCAGGAGGGAGCCCCTTTGGAAACTCAACCATAACAAAACGAAAACCATCGGGATGTTTTTGCTTATACATTTTCTGGAAACTCAATTGATCCAGTTTTACCTCCACCTTGATGTTGTTTGTTTCAATATGCATATAGCCCGGATCGGATGGATGGGTGAGCTGTGGATTGGTGGCACCGTTTGGACACCAAAGTCTTACGGATCCCCCGGCAGCAATTTCTTCATCTGAAACATAGGAGAGGACAACCTCGGGAATGATTTCATTAACCTTTACATTTTCAGGGGCAAGAATGACCGCCTTTCCCTTCCCCATGCCCCTGGTGAAGAATTCATAGGCTGCCAGTTTGGATGGATCATTATAGAAGCGAGAATGAAGACGATGGTCCATGATCTCCTGACAGGACGGGTGGACATCCAACTGCACATTTTTAATTGAAATAGTGTTTCCAGGGGAGCAATCCGTGTCTATATCCACCGCTGCATAATGCCTTTTATCGAAGTCCCTGACCCACAGTGAATCAATTTCCACATCTTCACAATTTTTCAGCATTACCGAGGCATAGCGGTCATGTGGACGCAAAACATTTTCGCTGCATTGAACCCGGCTGTCCCTGATTTCCACTTCCCGGGCATTGCTTAGCTCAATGACCGGTCTTCCATAATCAAGAAACCGGTTTCCTTCGATGTGGAGGTTATATAAAGGCCTCCCGGAAGAGGTGGTCATCCTGTCTGAACCCTGCTGCCTTGCATAAAGGACGGAAAGGATGGCCGGTGGAAAACTACCGTTTCCATAGAATGTGTTGTTCCGGACGGTTACATCATGTGCGATGGGGCCTTCCGCCCAACGGGTGGACTCGTAATTGAATATCACACTCCATCCCTCACGCAAATCGAAAACATTGTTCTCTATCAACCCTCCATGGGCACTTACCAGGATTCCCCTTCCCCTGTAATCTCCAAAGTGGCAGTTGCGGATCACAAAAGGATCGGCTGCCTCTGATAGGTTATACAGGTTGTCGGAAGACTCAAATCCTTCCCCGGTAGCCAGTGGAGGCAGTTCCCGGTCAAGGGTGAGCAACCAGTTCGCTCCTTTATCCTGGACCTCCTTTACCTTCATGCGTGGTCCCATTTCGGCTGTTTCAGAATAGACCAGTACCAGTTCATCCCCGGGAGTTACACTATAGGTGTGTTTCTTGACCAGGATCTTCTCCAGTGAGGGTTGTCCCGAGATAGACAAGGCAGAGCTATGTACATTGATCCCGTCATCGGCCATACCCTGGAAACTACAACCGTCAATGAGCACATGCCCCCTTGATCCTCGCATATGGATCCCGTCGGCATTGGTGGAAAAAATGCGTCCTTCCTTTACCTTTACATGGCAATTTCGTATGGTATGATGGCTGGTGATGTGAGGGTAGAAAGCCAGTCCGGGTGAAGCATACACGGTAATGTTCTCCCAGAGCAGGTGATCGCACTTTCTGGCAGCCACGGCCATGGCATAATTACGGGCCATATGGATATAGGATTCACCCGGTTTCAGTCCTGAACTTACCAGGGGATCAACGTATCCTTTTCCTTCCTTAATTACATGAAACCGCCAGATCCTTTCCCCGGTTTTTTCCCAACCGGATGCAAAAATGGCGGTTGGACCATAGCGCCTGCCGCCATCTTTCTCATTCCGGATGGTCAGTCCCCATTTCGACATGGCACGATCAAAGCTGGGCTGGTCCGGTTCCATAAAACCAGGTGCCACCTTCAGTTCGAACCAGTATTCGGGAATGTTGACCTGGGTGATGGTTCCCAGAGCATAGGGCAGGGGATCATAATCGATACAGATGTCCCGGATCTCGACGTTAGTAGAGTGCTCGGTACAGATCCCCCCGACCTCGGGATGTGTGATCAGCAGGGTGGATCCCTGGCCGTTAATTACCAGGTGATCTGCCCCGGTTATGAAGAGGGCGTATTTTGACATCCCCGGGTCCTTGGTCGGACTGATGCGGTATACGGCATCTTTCTCAAACCTGATCTCGGTGGGGCCCCCGGTCTCCAGGGCAGCCGCTACGGCAGATTTCAGTGCATCATATACATTGTCCGAGGCGGGTGTGGCCCCGAAGTCGCGAACATGAAGGACCCTTACACCCTCCCCAGCCTGTTTCATTCCTGTTAGTGTGAACCATAAGGCCAGCAGGAGGATCATTCCCGTAAGACTTTTGATTTTGATCAAGGTTTTCATTCCGTTTATCTTCATGGTTTCTTTTAAGGTGAAATGATAAGTTTTTTAACGACCAGCAGATCGTTGTGTGTTACCTTGAGGATATATAAACCAGAAGGATAAGGAGATACATCCAGTTTGAGGTACGGAGTCCTGCTTACAAAAGAACCCACCTGTTCCCCTTGCAGGGAATAAATGAATACCGTGGAGTGAGGGGGCAGGTTTTTAATATACACTTTTTCATCAGCCGGATTTGGATAGAGGACCACCCTGTTTAGCAGATCATTGATCTCGGTCCGTGACGTAATAGTATCCCCGGGCTGGGTAGAAGTATCAACCATCGGATAAAGCCTGTAAAGCCTGTACACACTTGAGTCACTGAGCATATATTTGAAATACCTGACATCATCGATCACACCGGAAAAGTATCCCAGATTGAAATCGTTCCCTTTTGCAAATGTCAGAGGCTGATCATTGTTGATAATCTGGCCCGATAATGGTTTGTTAGTTTTTGTCTCCAGGCGGCCATTTATGTAGAGATAGGTAGAGGATCCGTCATAACCTGCCACCACATGATTCCATACATCTCTTCCGAGCTTCCTGTCCGATGATATAAAGGTACCCTCTGAGTACCAGGGATTGTTTTCTGTAGCAATCACCCATGAACAGGCTCCACTGGAGTTGTACAATACACTGTATGCCTTTTCCTTACCAAGGATCATGCTCGTACCGGGAGGCAGTTCTTCCGGTTTCATCCAGAATGCAAAAGAGAACTGCTCCATCTCCCCCAGGGAGGGGTGATCATTGATGGATACGTGATCGTCCACTCCGTCAAAGGAGAGGGCATAGCTGCCCTCCATGACTTCCTCTGTAACAAATCCAGGGTCACCAATAAGATCGCCATGGTTGCTTCCTACGGAATCCATCCCGTTCTCTTCCAGTTTCCACCTGGAAAAATCTGCCCCGGTGATCTCCATATGGAGGCTGTCAGTGGAGGGGATCCCATTGTTGTCGGTTATGGTCAGAATTAACAGATGCTGTCCCAGTGTGAAATCCCTGTACAGGATTTCTCCGACACCAACCGATTGTTCATCATCCTGCCATTCATAAGAGACGATCGTGCCGTCTGCGTCCCGGGATGCTGTGCCATCCAATTTTACCAATTCAACACCATCTCCATCGAAGTCAGCCATGCTTCCGGGTCCACGAAGTCTGGCGGTGGGGAGGTAATGTGAATAGAGCCCTCTAATTTCATCCGGACCAGGCATCTCTCTGAAAAACATCAGATCATCCACCACTCCTTTAAAATGTTCCCAACCCTCCTCTGTAGAGCCTCCGATCTGAAGATCCTCAGTATTGGTCAGTACCTTGCCGGAGAGGGTCTCCTCAGTGGTTACCTGCAGTTTTCCATCCAAATAGATATAGGATGCAACGCCATCATAGCCAACAGCAACGTGGTGCCAGGTCCCGGCCTCCAGGGGAAGGGAACCCTGCACACCGGTTCCTTCGGAATTCCAGGGATTGTTTTCCGTGGCAATGGCAAAGTTTAATTTTCCGCTTGAGTCCTGCGTAAGCCTGAATGCTTTGCTTTTTTCCATGATGATCATGGAATCGGAGGGCAAATGATCACATTGCAGCCAGAAAGCAATGCATACAGAATCCAGCTCATCGAACATGGGATGATCCGGAATGACAAGGCGATCGTCAGCTCCGTCCAGGACCAGGCTGTATTGTCCTTCCCTGGTCTCGGTGACAGAGAAAGCCGCATCCCCAGGCAGGCTTCCATGGTTGGCTCCTGATTCATCCAGGGAGTTGGCTTCCAGCCTCCATCTTCCCTGTATTTTATCCATCAGCCTTTCTCCATCATTGGTGAGCAGAAGGACCCAGTCCAGGGAATCGGGTTTTTCCGGAATGACCCAGTTGCCCCCGGTTGAAATCACAGAGGATGAAATGGGCAGATACAGTCCCTCCCGGGGATTATACCATTGTGCCCGGTAGGTGTGGTGATCATCCAGGTTTTTAAGGGTACCGGTGTTCCTGCCTGTTTTATTGTAGAAGTAAACCACATACAGGTCGTTGTCCATGCTTGCCAGTGAATACCAGGAGCTGTCATTGCTAAACCAATCCGGATCATCAAAGCGGGGGATAAGCTCCCACCAGGGGATGGAATCAAAGAAAGAATGCATGTGGCCCATCTGGCAGGCAGATGGAAATTCCAGGCTTACATCCCACTTGGTTTGCTTATCTTTGATTGTGACCGTATCACCATCCGTGATGGTGGGGCCGTCCATTTGGTAGTTGCTGTTGTACAGCCAGATATCGATGGCTCCGTAACCATGCCCACACATGCCGTTAAGAAAGGCGGTCCATCCCTGCATCCTCGCTCCGAATTCTTTGGTTGCCAGGTGATCGTAATGACCTTCATAGTTTACCGTAGGTTTCCCCTGTCCGTTGTACCAGAAATCTTCAGGAATACTGAAATTGAGCTGCCCGTTCTTTTTGGGCTTCCATTGTGCTGCGAACCAGGAATGCCCCGGCAGCTCCCTGAAGGAGGACTGGGATGCTATGGTCCATATTGCACCTTCCATATGCGCGGTTTGCGGATGGTTGTACGGATCGTACTGATGAATATAACCGGCAACCTGTCTCCAGGGATTATTATCGGCGTCAAAATAGTCCTGGGTTCCCTTATCGTAGTAGTAATCATTGTCACTTTCCTGTGCGGTGGTCCACATCACGGGGTAGGCACTGTACCTGGCCACCCAGTACCTGCACAGCTTCTCAAGATATTCGTCCGGGTATTTATCTCTGTTCCAACCCAGCTCAGACACAAAGACAAGTTGTGCATTAGCATGGACCAGGCCTTGGTCTGCCACATACTGAAAGCGTTTATCCAGTTTGGCAAAGTAGTATAAATCGCTTGATGTAAATCCGTTGGTCAGGTCATATCCGGCATCCAGCGGCTCTGACTGGATCACGGTAAACCCCTGTTCGATCCTTTTGTCAATAATGGTCTTAAAGTTCTCAAGGCTGTTTACAGGGATATTCCAGTGGGTATCTCCCAGGTAGAAGAAAGGGGTGCCGTCGGCATATGTGAAATAGCGCTTACCTGGGTCTGTTTTTACAAAACCATGTTGGTAAATGGCTAGATCACCCTGGTATTCTTTACAGTTTAAACTGCCGGCCTGCTCGTGTAATCCTTTATTGGATTTATCGCTGCAAATGGTCTCAAAAGTCCATTCCCCGCTTAAAGTGGGAGTGAAGCGTACCATCCAATGATTCGTGCCGCGCCAGAAAGCCGGGACTTTTAACGAAGTGCCGTTTGAATGCGTAAACAGAACATCCAGGTCGACATCATTCAGGCAGTCTGTATAACCAAGGTCGCTGCAAAAGGTGAGTTCTGCAACTCTCCACCGGACCATGTCCCCGTAATGGTAGGGAGGAAGACGGTGGTCCATGACTTCCTGAGAGGATGGGTGCCCATCCATCTCCAGGTTTTTAATGGAGATGGTGTTCCCCGGGGAGCAATCTGTGTCGATATCCACTGCAGCATAGTGCTTGATATCTTTGTCCGTGACCCACAAGGAATCAATTGCCACATTTTCACAGTTCTTCAGCATCACCGATGCATAGCTGTCACGGGGACGGTAAACCGTATCGGTGCATTGAATCCGGTTGTCCCGGATAAGCACATCCCGTGCATTGCCCAGATCAATGGCCGGCCTTCCATATTCTGAAAACCGGTTTCCTTCAATGCAGAGGTTCCTGAATGACCGTACAGGAGAAGTAGTCAGCACATCCGTGGTTCCGTCCCTGCCATACAGTACCGATAATATGGCCGGTGCATAGCCGCCATTTGCATTAAACTTATTGTTCCGGACCGTAACATCGTGTGCAATGGGGCCTTCTGCCCAGCGGGTGGATTCGTAATTGAAAATTACGCTCCATCCTTCCCTGAGGTCGAACAGGTTGTTCTCGATCAGTCCGCCGTGGGCACTCACCAGAATCCCCCTGCCACGGTAGTCTCCGAAATGGCAGTTGCGTATTACGAAGGGATTGGCAGCCTCCGAAAGGTTATACAGGTTATCTGAGGTACTGAATCCTTCACCGGTGGTCAGGGGAGGCAGTTCCCTGTCGAGGGTGAGCAACCAGGTCCATCCTTCCTCCTGAACCTCTAAAACTTTCATGGTTGTTCCCACTTCAGCTTTTTCCGAATAGACCAGCACCAGGGTATCACCGGGAGACACACTGTAGGTATGTTTGCTTACCAGTATCTTATCCAGCGATGGTTGCCCTGTGATGGAAATGGCCGAACTATGCACATTGATCCCGTCATCAGCCATGCCCTGGAAACTACAACCGTCAATGAGTACGTGCCCACGCGATCCCCGCATATGGATCCCGTCGGCATTGGTGGAAAAAAAGCGTCCTTCCTTTACCTTTACATGGCAATTTCGTATGGTATGATGGCTGGTAATGTGAGGGTAGAAAGCCAGTCCGGGTGAAGCATACACGGTAATGTTCTCCCAGAGCAGGTGATCGCACTTCCTGGCAGCCACGGCCATGGCATAATTGCGGGCCATATGGATATAGGATTCACCCGGTTTAAGTCCTGAACTTACCAGGGGATTATTGTAGCCCCCTCCTTCATCCGGTACATGGAATCTCCAGAGCCTTTCCCCGGTTTTCTCCCAGCCGGATGCAAAAATGGCGATTGGACCATAACGCCTGCCTCCGTCTTCCTCATCCCTGATGGTCAGTCCCCATTTCGACATGGCACGATCAAAGCAGGGCTGGTCCGGTTCTAAAAAACCCGAATCTACTTTGAGTTCAAACCAGTTTTCGGTCAGATTAACCTCGGAGATGGTCCCCGGTGCATAGGGCAGGGGATCATAATCAATGGAGAGATCCCGGATCACAATGTCAGAGGAGTTGTCGGTACAGATCCCCCCGACCTCGGGATGAGTGATCAGAAGGGTGGATCCCTGTCCGTTAATTACCAGGTGATCCGCCCCGTTGATAGACAAGGCAAAGGTAGACATGCTCGGATTCCCGGTCGGACTGATCCGGTACACGGCATCTTTTTCAAATCTGATCTCGACCGGTTCCCCGGCGTCCAGGGCAGCCGCCACGGCAGATCTCAGGGCATCATAGACATTGTCCGAGGCGGGTGTCGCCCCAAAATCATTCACATGCAGAACCAGCAGCTCCTCCCCGGCCTGTTTCATTCCTGTTAATGTGAGCAAACAGGCGAGCAGAATGATCGTTCCCACAAGACTCCTTACTGAGATCAGCCTTCTCATACAAGTATTTTATAGTTGTTTACATGATGTATTATGGGGAAATGATTAGCTTTCTTACGGTCAGCAAACCTTCATAATTGAATTTGAGGATATATAATCCCGGGGCAAACTGACTTACATCCAGCATGTAATCGGTAGTTTCGCGGTTAATGACAGCATAGAGCTGTTCGCCTTTCAGAGAGTACAGCGAGATCCTGGCATGC
>JAUVKN010000269.1 GCA_030596245.1 Bacteroidia bacterium
CGATATTCCCATAGAGACAAAACTGGCCCGGTACCTGGGATTCGGTGAAGACTCCAGAATGATGGAAAGATTGACTTGGCTGGGTATTTTTGAAAACAAGAAGATTGGTATCCCCGGGTTAACCCCGGCAAAAGTCCTCCAGAAGATCCTGGAAGAGAAGTGGAAGCTTGATCCTGATGACAAGGATATGATCGTTATGCAGCATCAGTTTGATTTTTTAAAAGATGGAGTGCATAAGAAAAGGTATTCCACCATGGTGTATGTCGGACAGGATACAAAGCATACAGCCATGTCAATGACTGTTGGGCTCCCGCTGGCCATGACTGCCAGGAGGATCCTTGAGGGTACTTTCAAAGAAATCGGGGTTCAGTTACCCATCCACCCCGACATATACAATCCGGTGCTGGCGGAGCTGGAAGATCATCATATCCGATTTGTTGAGGAAGAAGTTAAGATTTCTTAAAGGAACCCGAACCAAACAGTGCAAAATCATACCTGACCGGATCGGCTTGTTGCATTTCATCCATCCACAAGGCCATCTTTCATGGTGATAATCCGGTCAGCCATTCCCGCCAGATTGAGATCGTGTGTGACAATCACCAGGGTCTTTTGAAGCTGGTCCCTCAGTGTGATAAACAATTTATGCAGCTCTTGTTTGTTCTCTGTATCAAGATTTCCGGAAGGTTCGTCTGCAAGGATCACTTCGGGATCATTGATCAGTGATCGGGCCACTGCCACGCGTTGTTGTTCACCACCAGAGAGCTCGGCAGGTTTATGATCCAGTCTGCCGGATAATCCCAGAAAATCCAGCAACTCTTTTGCCCTGTTTTCTGTCTCTTTCCTTGGCCGATTGGCAATAAATCCCGGTATACAAACATTTTCCAGGGCATTGAATTCAGGTAAAAGCTGGTGAAACTGAAATACAAAACCAATGTGCTGGTTCCTGAAACGGGCAAGCTGATTTTTCACCAGCTGATCGGTCCGGATACCATTGATGGTCACACTACCCTGATCCTGTTTACTGAGTGTTCCAAGGATCTGCAACAGGGTGGTTTTTCCAGCACCGGAAGCACCTACGATAGAGACCACCTCTCCAGCATCAATCTCAATATCGATTCCTTTTAAAACCTGCAGGTTCCCGAATGATTTTTTGATCTGCACTGCCTTAATCATACATTCCTTATAATATCATGTAAATATACAACAGATAGATAAGAATCATGAGAATCCCTTCCCATCTGGTAATTCGTGACCGGGCTGCCGGCAGCATGAGCATCAATAACAATACCGAAGTGGCCAGCATCCATGGGATATCAAATCTTGCGATTTCGGTATCTACTTTGATGGGCCCGATGATGCTTGTGACCCCAAGTACCGAAAGGATATTCATAATATTGGAACCGATGATGTTGCCCACAGAAATATCTGTCTCTTTCTTCAGGGCTGCTATGACACTGGTGGCCACTTCTGGAATACTGGTCCCTACCGCTACCATGGTGATGGAAATCACCCGCTTGGACATACCCAGCTCTTCGGCAATGACTGCCGCATTATCCACCAGGAGACTGGCCCCGAACGCAAGTCCTAAACAGGAAACCAGAAAAATGAGACCCGCAGCCCACCAACGCATGGAGTCCTCCTCTTTGTGGTCCTCTTCAGTTTTTGACATACCTCTTGCCCGGATGACTGCATATCCGATGTAGACCAGAAGGAGCAAAACAAAAACCATTCCCTCCAGGCGTGTCAGCCAACCATTCAGCGTAAAAACAAATAGCAGCAGAGAGACAAACATCATGATGGGCCAATCCCGCTTCACAGAAGTTGAGGGAACCGGGATGGGAAAGATAATGGCCGTGATCGCCAGGACCAGCAGGATATTGGATATGTTGCTCCCCACAACATTGCCCATGGCAATCTCCGGGAATCCCGAAATAGCTGCCTTAAGGCTCACCAGCAATTCGGGTGCAGAGGTTCCAAAGGCAACCACCGTCAAACCAATGATCATTCTGGGGATTCGAAGCAGGCGTGATATGGCAACACTACTCTCCACCAGATACTTTCCGCTGGCAAACAGCAGCAGAATTCCAGTGAGCAATAAGAGGTAAACTTTTACCATGGGGTTTGGAGCTGGAGCTACTTGACGTCCAGGTTTTTCTTCACGCCCTTCATAAGATCATCAGCATCCTTTGTAAGATTCTCTTTGATCACATTGGCATCTTTGGTAAGATTGTTTTTGATTTCCTTAAAATCTTCCATCACATCGGGTGTGCTGTTTTCAAACTCCCGCTTGATATCATCAGTAGCTCTTTTAAATTCTTTCATCCCTTTGCCAAAGGTCCTGGCAAGTTTGGGAATCTCCTTGGAGCCAAACAACAACAATGCAATCAATACAGCAAATATGATTTCCTGCCCGCTGATAAAAAGTAATATCCCAAACATAATTGCTTCGATTTACGCAAAGATAACAATTCCGGGATATTTAGTTCCGGGCGACACCTTATAAGAAGGACATTTTATTAGCAGCCGGGTATTTTTTGCAAGTCAACCGAGCTTGCGAGTTCAGCGCAGCTAAATAACCACGCTGCTTTAAAATGTCCTGAAGATTAATTTGTCATGATCTGCACCATGTAATTGCCTTCTGCTTTATCTGCTTTTATTACATAGCTCCAACTACCAGTATATTTCTTCTCTTCACCCTCTTTGATTGAGACTGACTGGCTAAAATTAATGTCAGCAGAAGAGTTGATGACCAGCTCTTTAAATGTTTTTCCATCGGGGTACTCAATTCCGACAAAGATCTCACCCGACTTGACCGATCCACTGATCATGCACCTGAAATGACGGATATTCGAATCCACATCAAACTCCCCTTTGGATGTGCTGGTAACCTCTCTGAAAGATTTCCTGAGCGTTAGTTGGGATTGGGTTTCCTGACCATATGTTCCAATTAAGTATTGCCCATCAGCATAAACACCACTGCTGGGGGCAGCGTATCTGGCCCTGGATGATGACCGGGCGGACTCCCTGGCCCTTGAAGATTCCCGCATTTCATACTCCATATCCCTGAGCTGGTCGGCTCGCTGCCGCTCCATTTCCATCGATTCTTTCCTCTGCGCTTCCAACATCTCTTTTCTCATTTTCATCTCCTCTGCCTGCATCGCTTTCTGCATCTCAAATTCATCCTCCTCATCCTGCGCCATCACATAGGAGCCGGCCATAAGAAGCGCAATTACAAAGGGTATATACTTCAAAGATTTTAAGGCTTTCATCACGGTTTGGTTTTGGTTTTACATGAACCTTTTAAACAAAAATAGGGCGATCAGGCGTACAACATGGTTAATGCAGTGTTAATGGTAGGTTAACGGATGTGGAAAGGTACTATCTTAGCTTCAGAAGCAGTCCGGATGAAAAGTCAATTTCTCATATGGTTGTCCGCCTTGGCACTACTGGTGCTTGTGGCGGTACAATACATATTCATTACAGAGACCTACCGCACCAAACAGAAGCAGTTTGATCTTAAATTCGGGGGCCTGGTAAAAGATGGGATGATCGCTTTCAATAACATGGATTATCAATTTGGCCTCGATTCGGTCCTGTTCCTGTTGGATAACCTGGCATTGGATTTTCTCTTTTCGGATCCGGATACACTTGATACTTCCCCCGGGCAATCTTTCCATGATATCCTCATTCACTACAGGGATTCCGAAAGCTTTCTCAATGACTATATTCGTGAGGCCGGGGAGGACCCGGACTTCACCTACCATTTGCAGATCAATGAACTCTTTTTGCTGGATATGGGATACCAACAACAGGTTTATCCAGATACAATTCCTTTACCCCTTGCCCCCCCGGAGGCGCTGCTGGCTGGTTCCTATACCCATGAACGCAATTTCTTTCGTATATCGTATGATATTTACATCAACTTCACAAACCGATCAAAGATGATCCTTAACGAGATGTGGTTGATCCTGGGACTGGCTATTCTTACCCTGCTCCTGGTATTCACGGTCTTTTATATCACGCTGAGAAACATGTTGCTTCAAAAACGGTTATCCGAGATGAAAACCGATTTCATCAACAACATGACCCACGAATTAAAAACCCCTTTATCCACCATTTCTGTGGCTTCCAGCTCACTGGGCAACAAAACCATTATCCAGCAGGAAGAGCGGGTGGAAGAGTTATCGGGTTTGATTAAAAGACAGAACAGGCACCTTTCGGAACTCATCGATCGCATTCTGGATATAAATATCTGGGAAAGGGATCAGGTAAAACTCAAGCCGGAGCATCTGCTTGTTGAGAGATGGATCCGTGAGCTGGTGGATGCCTTTGTCCTTGAAAAGGGAAATGCTTCACCTGTAATTGACCTGCAAACTGAGATCGAAGTTGAGTCACATTTACTGGACCAGGTGCACATGTCAACGGTAATCAATAATTTGCTCTCCAATGCAGTGAAATATGGTGCCAATCCTTGCAGGATCGAAGTAAAGGTCGATAACCACAACGGATTTTTATCCCTCTCTGTAAAAGACAACGGACCCGGAATCAGGAGGGATGAGCTCAAACATATCTTTGAAAAATTTTACCGCGGCGAAGAGTCAAAACAACGGGTGATAAAAGGGCTGGGGCTTGGACTCTATTATGTAAAACAGATTGTAGCTGCCCATAATGGTACCATCACGGTTCGGAGCTCGCCCGGAAAAGGAACAACGTTTCATATTAAAATACCTATGGAAAATGGACTTATTGCTGGTTGAAGACGATATTGATCTCCAGAAGGTGCTGGCCCAATACCTGGAGTTATCGGGATTCAGGGTTTACACAGCCAACCATGGCAAACACGGACTGGAGCAGTTTCGAAAACACCACATTGACCTCTGCATCCTGGATGTGATGATGCCCGTCATGGATGGATTTATCCTTGCAGGTGAGATCCGTTCCCTGGACCCGGTCATGCCCATTGTATTCCTCACTGCGAAAAACCAGAAAGAGGATCGGGTCAAAGGCCTGAAGATCGGGGCAGATGACTACATTACCAAACCATTTGAAGCTGAAGAGTTGGTGCTGCGCCTGAACAACATCCTGAAGCGGGCGGGAAAACAGACCGCTGGATCTGCAAAACTGGGATGCCTTCACATTCGATACAATGACCTGGTGATTGAAGATGGGCAGCAAACATATAATCTCACGCCCAGGGAATCAGAGCTGCTCCGGTATTTGATCGAGAACCAGAATACCCTGGTGAAACGGGAACAGATCCTTGAAGAGCTCTGGGGCCAGAATGACTATTTCCTGGGTCGTTCAATGGATGTTTTTATCTCCAGGCTCAGGAAATACCTCCAGGCAGAGGAGACTGTTTCTCTGGAAACAAAAAGGGGTGTGGGATTTATTTTTAAGGTAAACGCCCACACCCCGGATTAACTCTTTGGACTAACTATTTTCTTACAGTCCCCTTCAGTACACGAATGGTTTCATCCTTCTTGATGGTATCGTACACCACCGGGGTTGCAATAAATATTGACGAATAGGTACCCACAAGTACACCCAGCAACAATGCAAATGTAAAGCCTCTGATCACATCACCACCGAAAAGGAAGATGGCCAGCAATACAAAGAAAGTACTTAACGATGTACTGAATGTACGGCTTAGTGTGCTGTTCAATGCTGTATTGAATATCTCCCTGCGTTCACGCTTCTTCTGGAGTCCCACAAATTCCCTGATCCGGTCAAAGACCACCACAGTGTCGTTAATTGAGTAACCCACCACCATAAGGATAGCAGCAATAAAGGATTGATCAAGCTCCATTGAGAAAGGCATCA
>JAUVKN010000203.1 GCA_030596245.1 Bacteroidia bacterium
GCGGAGAGATAGAAGATGAAGAAGAAAATGATAATAAATGTTGCAAGCACCCGGATGGTCGATTGCCCCTTTTCAAACCTGGCTGCAAGGAATGTGGGAAGGGTGAAGGCTCCCAGCCGCTCCGTTTCTTCCCGAAGGGCCCTGGCAATAAAGAACCAGTAGAAGATGATTCCACTTACACAACCCAGGGCTGTCCAGAATTCCAATAAGCCAGAGGCAAAGGCAGCTCCAGGCAATCCCAGTAGAAGCCAGGCACTCTCCCCGGAAGCACGTTCAGAAAATGCAACCACCCATGGATTCAGTTTCCGCCCTGCAATAAAAAAGTCTTTGTGTGATTTGTTGCTGTTGTAGGTAATGAATCCGACCACCAGTATCACCACCAGGTAAAAGATAAAGCCGATAAGCGCGAAATTCATGCCCTAATATAGAAAAATTCGGTCATTTCGGGAACGTGGTTGAACCGTCGGGCTGATAAGTATAATCCATGGTAACCTTGTTAAAAGGGGACCCTGTCTCCCCCTCGAAGTTTTGAATCTCTTTAATCAACAATTTCACATAATTGCCCAGTTCGGTTTGCTGGACCCACACCTGGAAGAGTTCCACCGTATCACTCACAGTTTCAAACTGCATTCCACCCTCCACCTCTGTATATCCTTCATAAAAGTTTCGTGCTTCTTCCAATGTTCCAAACTCTCCTGCCAGTGCAAATCCATTCATCTGTCCGGGAGTGTTGAATCCAGGCAAGGTGGAAACTTCACCCCCAATCAAAACACGGTATCCTTCGTTAATAATATCGGGAAGAGGTTCACCCTGGTATTGAAACCTGTAAAACTCACTATGCTCGTAAGAAAAGCCGAACAGGTAATATGTTTCACCAAATGTTTCCGAACTCAGATCTATCTCTCCGGTTCGGTCGGGGCCCGTAAGACCCTTGCAACCACCAGTCACAAAAAACACCAATAATACCACGCCATATTTTAATACAGTTTTTCTCATCCTGTCGAAGATTAAAATGCTGCCATTAACAGGTCCATATCCTTGGAGGGAATCCCCAGACGATCACCAACAGTTTCATTGGTGAGGATGCCGTTGTATACATAAACTCCATGCCTGAATCCCACATTCTCTTTAAGGTGCTTTCCCATACCTCCTGAATCACCCATTCCTATGATTAGTGGAGCAAAAACATTGCTGATGGCGATGGATGCAGTTCGCGCCACCCTCGATGTAATGTTGGGTATACAATAGTGGATCACCCCGTGTTTTACAAACACAGGATCGACCTGTGTCCTTATCTCAGATGTCTCAATACAACCTCCCCGGTCAATGCTGATATCAATCACTACTGATCCTTTCTTCATCTCCTTTACCATCTCTTCCGTAATAAAAAATGTCTGCTGCTTCTCTTCCCTTCTAATGGCACCGATTAACACATCGGCCGAGCGCAATGCCTTCAGGATTACCTTGGGATGAAATATGGAAGTGGGGATCTGACAGCCCACCTCATTTTGCAGACGGCGAAGCCGGTGTATGGAATGATCAAACACTTTTACTTCCGAACCAACACCCATGGCTGCCCGTACTGCATATTCAGCTGCCGTTCCAGCCCCCAGGATCACAACTTCGGTCGGAGTGATTCCCGTAACTCCGCCCAGCATCACACCTTTCCCTCCCCTCATATTGCTTAAATATTCTGCTGCAATAAGCATACTGGTGGTTCCTGCAATGGCACTCATGCTCCTGACTGCCGGATAACATTTATGTTCATCCTGGATTTTTTCAAAAGCGATGGCGGTCACCTTTTTCTGCATCAGGCTCCGGATGTATTTCTCTTCACAGTGGGTAAAAACCTGGAAGGAGGAGAGCAGAATTTGCCGCTCTTTCATCCATCCGGTCTCTTCGAGTGTTGGGGGACTGATCTTTAAAAGTACATCGCACCCTCCGAAGACCTCCTGTTTGCTTTCGGCAATGATCCCGCCCTTTTCGGAATAGTCCGTGTCAAGGTAATTGGCCGCCTTGCCGGACCCTGCTTCCAGGATCACATCATGACCATGCCCGGTAAGGATTTCAACGGCTTCGGGGGTAATGGGAACCCTGCTTTCCACGGCGTGATTCTCCGAGGGAATTCCAATCTTCAACTTCTTCTGTTTACTCTCCACTTCAAGCATCTCTTCCTGGGGCATCAATCCCTCCCTGTGGATGTTGAATGAAGATGATCCGGATTTTTCCATAGGTCCAATGTGTTATAGGGTAGCCTAAAATAATACAATTAGCCTGCAATGTCAATAATAATAAGACCGGAGTATCAAAAATGTATCTCCCTTGACCCGTCTTCATGTACACGGATCTCCACACGCAGGGCGTCTTCGGGGATCAGATGGCTTGCTTTTTCAGGCCACTCGATGAAACAATGGTCTCCTGAGTAAAAATACTCTTCATATCCCAGATCGAAGAGCTCACCCGGGTCTTCGATCCTGTAAAGGTCAAAATGGAAAATGGAATTACCCTCGGTAGTAAAATACTCATTGACAAGGGAAAAAGTAGGGCTATTCACTTCAGTAGTCACTCCCATAGCCCTGCAAAGTGCCTGTATAAAGGTGGTCTTTCCTGCACCCAGTTCACCCGAAAAAGCTATGACAGGAATGTGACCACAGGCCTTCAGAAATTCTTTGGCAGCAGCATCGATCCGGTCCGGTGAATGGAGGGTAATGGTGTTCATTTTACCTGACAGGTGAAAGAATAGAAACGGGAATCAACATCTCCTCCATGGAGATCCCTCCGTGTTGGAAAGTATTGCGGTACATATTCACAAAGTGGTTATAGTTGTTAGGATATACCATATAATCATTGTTCATGGCAAAGATATAGCTGGTGCTTACATTGGTCCTTGGCAGGTATACTGCTTCAGGTTTATGAATTTCATACACCTCCTTCGGGTTGTAGTTCAGGTTCTTACCCTGTTTGTAACGAAGATTGACCGAAGTATCTCTATCTCCGATCACCTTCACAGGGTTGGTTACCCTAACAGCCCCATGATCCGTGGTGATTACCAACTTGATGTCATGTTGTGTAAGTTGCTTCAGCAGCTCATACAGGTAGGAGTGCTGAAACCAGCTATGGACCAGCGAACGGTAGGACGCTTCATCATAGGCAAGCTCCCTGATCATCTCCATTTCGGTACGGGCATGAGATAGCATATCTACGAAATTATAGACCAAAACGTTCAGATCGTAATTGAGCAGGTCGCGATAATTTTCCACCAGTTTTTTACCAGTACGCTGATTGCTGATCTTCTCATAGTTAAACGAAGCTTCTATTCCAAGCCGCTGCATCTGTTTGCGACAGAGCTCCTCTTCGTGTGCATTTTTACCACCCTCCTCCGATTCCTCAATCCACAGCCCCGGATAACGTTTCTGGATCTCCCCGGGCATCATTCCGGAAAACATGGCATTTCGTGCATACTGGGTAGCTGTAGGTAGAATGGCTGAAAACACCATCTCTTCATCTGTCCTGAAGAGGTCTCCCATCTCCTGTTCAATGATCTTCCACTGGTCATACCGAAGGTTGTCAATAATGACCACCATTACCTTTCCCTGTTCAAGCAGGGGAAATACCTTTTGCTCAAAAACATGGGGAGACGTAAGTGGGGCATCGGTTGTATTAGGAGCGAACCAGCCCTCATAATGAGTGCGTATGAATCTGGCAAACTCCTTGTTAGCCTCGGTTTTCTGCAGCTTTAAAACCTCCTCCATACCTTCAGAGTCACTGGTGTCGAATTCCCGTTCCCAGTAGACCAGTCGTGTATAGATCTCTACCCACTGCTGAAAACTCCCGGCAGAATTGATCTGCATCCCAATCTGGTTGAACTGTGACTGGTAGCTGGAGGTGGTTTTCTGGCTTACCAATCTTTTGGTATCTATGTTCTTTTTTATGGTGAGCAGTATCTGCTTGGGATTCACAGGTTTGATAAGGTAGTCCGATATCTTGCTCCCCAATGCCTCATCCATGATATCCTCTTCCTCACTTTTTGTGATCATGACTACAGGAGTGGAAGGAGAGATGTTTTTAATCCTATCCAGGGTTTCAAGTCCCGGTATGCCGGGCATGTTCTCATCCAGGAAAATAAGGTCAAAATCATTCTCCTCAACAAGGCTGAGGGCATCAGTTCCATTGGTCGCGGTGGTCACCCTGTAATCTTTCTCTTCCAGGAAAAGAATGTAGGGTTTCAGAAGATCAATCTCGTCATCTGTCCATAATATGTGGATTTGTCTGCCCATTACTCTTCGTTTTTATAGTGATTCAGGTAAAACAGGTAATAGGGATTAAACACCTTCTCGTTGGAAAGGATTTCAAAGTTATCCGATGAAATTAACATCATCCTGTACTGAGAAGTTTGGATTCCGGTTAAGATTGTATCCTTGTTCTCTTCTATTACCTGCAAGTATCGTTCAGCTCCTTCTGCATTTGTAAATATCTTCACTATCAGCATGTTGTATGAATCGGTCAATTCGACCTCTTCAATATTCAGGTCATACTGATTGAAATGATCCAGGTTATAATTTAACAGGTCGAAATTTACCTGGTTTACATTTTCGCTGGAGTGCAAGGCAATCAGGAAATAATGTTCCTGCTCCGGATCATACACTGAATAGATCACTTCAGCCTCCCTGGCCTGGTCAGCCTCTTTGATCTCGGGGAATTCCACATACATGTAATCGATGATCTCCTGGGCTTGCATACTCTCTTCAGCTGTGGGGTGCTGGGCAATCAGTGAATCAAATTCCACCTTCATCTCCTCTTTGCCGCTCATGGCTCCCACCGAAAGCGCCTTAATGTATTTGAACTTAGGAATTAGCGGATCACCTGCAAACTGCAAAATGGCACTATCTGCACCTGCTACCACCGATATATACTCCTTCTGCTTATACTGCTCAAACACCTCCTCATAAATCCTCACAACCTTCATCTCCTCCTCTTCCAGTTCCTGGATATAATTGGGATTATTCAGCAATTTTGAATAGTGTGAGTCGGGGTACTTTGACAGCAATTGTGACTTGTGGTATTCTGCCCTGTCAGGCTTCTGAACGGTATTGTTCAGTTCGTGCAGGTAATACATGGCCGGAGCTGAAAATCTCCCGCCGGGATACCTCGACATTAACTCTTCAAAAGCGTTGATCGATTCCTGGTAGTCCAGCAGATTCTCTCTGTAAATGACTCCCATATTGTAAAGTGCATCTTCCAGCCTCAGGTTGGATTGTTCCATGGCCGAGTCGGTCATTGGAATGTTAATAAGGTAATACTCCCTGGATTTATTGTCGAAAATCACTGCTCCATCTCCCCCATTCAAACTATCTCCCTCACTACTCAAGCCACCGGTCAGTTCAGTGATGCTTTGTTTGTTTTTCCGCCTCCAGTTATCCTCCAGGGCCCGGTCTCCCCATTTCATCCTGAACTCGGGCTGACCAAAGCTTTTGGCGTTCAGGTTATAGAAGTACCACTTTCCCCCCTGTTGTCCCCCCTGTTGTCCGCCCTGGTTATTGTTAGACCTCATGGACTGGTTGAAAGCCATATCCTGCATGGCCTGTTGTTCAACCAGACGCGCCTCTTCCTCCTCTATTCTCACCTGTTCAATAATCCCGTCAATGACGGCGAAACGCTCCTCTTCCGGAAGAGCAGCCAGTATCTGAACGCTATCTTCCATTTCGTAACTTGAAATGTTGTACACTAGACTGCTCAGACTGGCCGAAAGTGTAACTAAACCGTTATAACCTGGATAATCCCGGTTCAGAAAAGATACTGCAGAATCGTAATATGCTGCCGACAGGATATATTCAGGTTCCTGATAATAGATTTTTGCCAGGGTCAGGGAAGAAAATCCTTTTTGGTACTTATTTTGAAGACTGGTAGAGACCGAAAGCTGGTAATATTCAATGGCCTTTTCCTTGTTATCTTCCTCCATGGCAATATTTCCCAACGCAAAGTAAATCTGGTCCTTATACTCTTTATTCTTGCTGTCCCTGAGCATCTTATTCAGCAGTTTTTTCAGCTCCTCACTACTGGAACTGCCCGATTCAAATACCTCTGCCATGCTCACCCTTGCATTGAATGCCATTTCATAGGATGGATTATAATGGGTGACACGCTTATACTTCTCCAACGCCAGGTCATTCTGTCCGGTCTCTTCATAGAGTTGTGCAAGGATAAAGGAATACCTTATTTTCTGCTCCTTTTTCACACCCTTAAGTCCCTCTACAATTTCCAGATGTTCCGCTGCTGCAGCGTACGATGAGTTTTTAATGTGATACTGTGATTGGGTGGTATGGAATGTCACCAGGTAATCCTCGGGAAATGCACTTTCGTCGGAGAGTGCCATCAGGATCCTTTCTGCTTCCCTCATCTCCCCGATCATAATATATGCCCTGGCCAGCCAGGTCATGGCCAGATAACGAATCTCCTCATTGGGAAATGTCACCATCACATGCTTGAAGGTTTCCACCGCCAGGAAGAACTCGCCCTGATACATGTAAGCCTTTCCCATGAGCATGTAGGAATCGTCCACCCATTTGTTGAATTCATTTTTTTCGAAAAATGCTTTGTCTTTGGCCGACTGGTTCCCCTCCTTCACCTTGGGCTTGGCAGTGATGGAGTGAAAGGTGATCACTTTGGTGGCTTTATCAATGGCCCGTTTCATATCACCAGTCACCGCACTATTCACTCCTTCATCCTCATAAAGGAAAAGCGCAAGGATCTGGTTGTAATTATTCTTAATGGTTACGCCTGCTTTTGTCAACCCCCGTTTATAACTTTCGTTCCCGTTGAAATAGATGTTATAATGAGAGGTGATATTGTGGTAATTCCTGCTCAATGAAGTGTTCTTCTCCACGCTGCATGAGACCAGTCCGTAGAAAAATAGTAGGGAGATAACTACCCTGTATATGGAATTCCTGTAAGGCAAATCAGTCCAGTTCTGACAAGACACCGTCAAGTTCTTACAAATAATTAACTGGTTTTGATATAACTTATTTTATGAGGAAGGTAAAAAACTCAAGATGCATTCACATCAACCACCTCTTTAATCTCCGGAACTTCATTCCTGACAGCCATCTCCACACCAGCTTTAAGAGTCTGCATGCTGAAAGGACATCCGTTACATGCTCCTTTCAATTCTACCCTTACTACCATGTCGTCGGTAATATCCACTATGGCAATATCCCCTCCATCGGCCACCAGGTAGGGCCGGATTTTTTCCAATGCCTTTTCAACACGCTCTTTTATTGCTTCCATATCTGTTTTCTTTAGCTGTGTTTAATCTACTTGGTCGTTATCTCTACCTTCTTTGTGGGTGCCATTTCAATGTTCCGGGTCTTAACGGCTTTCTCTACTGATTGTGCCAGGTGGTGGAATGCTTCCCCGGAAGGATTGTCCGGAAATAGTGCTACTGGCTCCCCGGTATCGCCCGATTCCCTGATCCCCTGAACAATGGGTATCTGCCCCAGCAGTGGAATACCCATCTTTTTAGCTAACTTTTTACAACCCTCTTTTCCGAAAATATAATACTTGCTGTCGGGAAGCTCCTCAGGTGTGAACCACGACATATTTTCGATGATTCCCAGCACGGGTACGTTGATCTTATCCCCGGTAAACATGTTAATTCCCTTGATTACATCTGCCAGTGCCATATCCTGGGGGGTACTGACAATGACCACGCCCGATACGGGAACCTCCTGCACCATGGTCAGGTGAACATCTCCTGTTCCGGGAGGCAAGTCAATCAACAGGTAATCAAGCTCTCCCCATTCGCCCTGTGAAATCAATTGTTTCAATGCACTTGTGGCCATGGGCCCTCTCCAGATCA
>JAUVKN010000246.1 GCA_030596245.1 Bacteroidia bacterium
TTGGGTACTCAAATCAATGTATCTCTTATCAAGTTCTTCCGAATCTCTGTACGCACTGATCGCCTGGTAGGCGTGATCGTCCGACATGATGAAGATGATGTTGGGAGGTGACTTCTGGTTCTCCTGTTGTGAGTTACACCCCGAAAAAACGAGAATTAAAAAAACGAAAGCAAATGCGGTGATGAATCTCATGATTATCCTATTTATTATTTTGGTATACAGATATTTATAACATTAATATCCATCCGGAGTCTCTCCCGGCTTTTCTCCATCCACGGCATGGATAATGGCTTCAGTAGCGGTAGCCCCGATTCGGGTCACTCCCAGCTCCCTTACCTTCAGAGTGTCTTCCAGGGTCCGCACTCCGCCCGCAGCTTTTACCTGCACCTCAGGAGCTGCGTGTTTCCGCATTAAAGCCAGGTCATGATGGGTGGCTCCTTTGTAATTGTAAGAACCATCCAATTGCTTTACGTATCCATACCCGGTTGATGTTTTCACAAACTCAACGTGGAGCTCATTACAGATCTGGCATAAACGGATCTTGTACTTATCTTCAGGCAGAAAATCATTCTCGAAAATCACCTTCAGCGCTGCTCCATGCTTTTTGGTAATCGCAACTACTGCCGCAATTTCACCGGAAACATAATTCCAGTCTTCTGAAAGCACTTTGCCTGTATTGACTACCATATCGATCTCCACAGCGCCATCTTCAATGGCCTTTTCAGTTTCAAAAACCTTCACATCAAGGGTGCTGTTTCCATGGGGAAATCCGATCACAGTGCCGACCATCACGTCTGATCCTTCCAGAATTCCCACAGCCATTTTCACGGCATAGGGCTTGATGCAAACCGAAGCCACATTGTATTTCCGGGCCAGCTCACATCCATCCCTGAGCGCCCTGTCATCCATGGTGGGATGCAGAAGGGAGTGGTCGATCATTTTGGCGATTTCTAACTTGCTGGGAGACGACATGTGGGTGAATTTAAAATAATAGACTATAATACTGAATTATTCGCGAACTGGTAGCATTTAATAATAATATCCACCTGATAAAATGTTCAATCTGTTGGGTTCTTGCTTTTCCAATGGTGGAACAACAGTTCCATCTCCTCAACTTTTTCAGGGAATTTAAAAGCAAGGTTGTTGGTTTCAGTGGGATCGTCTGCAATGTGGTAAAGATCCCATTGGTTCTCCAATCCATTCTTTACCAGTTTCCAGTCACCCTCTCTCACAGCCTGTCCATCCCTCCACTCCCAGAACAGTGGATTTTTACGCATAACCGGATTCCCCAGGAATGCAGGCACCAGGCTTTCACCCTGCATGGGTGTGATCTCTTCTTCATTGAAATGGGATGGATAATCAGCTCCGGAAATATCCACCAGGGTGGCCATGATATCAATAAAATGGCCCGGGAACCGGCTGAATGAACCTGGATTGATCTTTCCCGGCCAGCAAGCAATCAAAGGGGTATTGATCCCCCCTTCATAGCTATAGTTCTTATAATACCGGAAAGGTGTATTGGACACATTGGCCCAGTTACCACCCAGGGAGGACCACCGGGTCATGCTTCCGATCTCCCCGTAATCATCATCGATATGAACCATCTCTGCTGAAGCACCATTGTCCGAAACAAACATGATCAGTATCTCCTCGACCCTCCCTGTCTCCACCAGCTTATCAACCACCCTGCCTATGTTCTGATCAAGCCTGTCGATCATGGCAGCATAGACCTCCATTTTTCTGATTTCTTCTGACCTCACCTCTTCACTAAACGAATCCCAAACCGGGTAAGTTGCTTCAGATAACCGGTAGGTCTCATCAATCAATCCCATCTCCAATTGTCTGGTATAACGTCTTTGTCTGATCGCATCATACCCGTCGTCATACATCCCCTCATACCTCTTAATATCCTCAGGCCATGCCATCAGCGGGTCATGGGGGGCCGTATAGGCCAGGTACAAGAACAGAGGACGGTCATCACCTTTATATTTCTCCAACCAGTCCAGCGCATTATTGGTAAAATAGTCGGTGGTATAAAAATCTTTCTCCTCCGGGGTGTAAGGCTCATACATCACACTGTCAATGCACCAGGACCTGACTCTTTTATTCCCTGTTGTCCCCTTGCGGGCAGCGAGACCCTCTCCGGGACGCTGTTCACCCGGATTGAAGTAGTTGCATGCCCCATCCTTCAGCCCGTAGTAATGATCAAAACCCCTGTAAATGGGATTTTCAAGGCCATGGTGTTTGCCCGACCAAAGGGTCAGGTAACCAGCCTCACGCAACACTTCTCCCAGGGTCACCGCATTCTGAAGCGGCTGATTGAAAGAGTTATGATACCCGTTCTGCTGTGCATAGACCCCTGTGAGCAAACAGGCCCTGGAAGGAAAACATTTGGAGGTATTGTGGAACTGAGTGAACCGTATTCCCTTTTCGGCCAGCCTGTCAATGTGGGGTGTTGATATCTCACTTCCATAACAGCCCAGGTCAGACCATCCCATGTCGTCTGCACTGATGATGACAATATTGGGAAGTTCCTGCCGGGAACAGGAGAAAATGAGTATCCCCAGCACAAAGATATAATTGAATGTCCTACACATGATTCTGTTTTTAAATTGAAAGACAATATACCAAACATTTGGCATCTTAAAGGCAATAAGCACGACTAGGATTATAATTTTTTTCATCTACTTATAAGCTTTTAAGAGAGGAGGTATTGAGAGTGTCTTCACTTTGGAATTATCTTATCTTTGAAACTTCATTGTCAAGTATCATGATTATTTTCACTCACATACCTAAAACTGCAGGCACCACCCTTAAATCTATCCTTCGCAACAATTTTGGAATATATCATGTTGATTCCATCAAGGTAAAGAAACCCGTATACACTGCGGATGATCTCAGGTTTGCAAAACGTGTCTTCTTCAAAGTAAAAGCAATCACCGGTCACAACCTGGTGAATCCACCCGCAAATTTGCAAGTAGAGGGAGCTCAACTGATTACCATGTTGAGAGATCCAGTTACCCGATGTGCTTCTCATTACCAGGATCTAACACAACGGGGTAATTTGAAACTCAGCTTTGAGGAGTGGATAAAACAGGGAAAAAACCAGAATGCAATGGTGAAAATAATTTCCGGCTCAAATGATCTTCAGTCCGCGAAAGAATTGCTTAAACATCATTATCATCTTGTTGGGATTTCCGAAAGATTTCAAGATTCCCTAAAACTCCTCAAAATTATATTGAACGAGCCTTTGGACCTAAAATACAGGTCATTGATCAAAGCCAGAAGCAACGAGACTAAAAAGCGTTTAATGGAGGATGAAGCATCCCTCAATTTGTTAAAGAAGCATAACCAGCTGGATCAACAGTTGTATGAATTTGCCATGGAGGATATATTTCTCCCGATGGTGGAGAAATACAGTCAGGAGATGAAATCAGTAATAATACCGGCGGAAAGAAAAGGCCGAAGAAACCCATTTCGAATGAGCAGCAGTATCAGGTATAATAAATTTGTTTACAGACAATTAATCAAACTTTTCCGGAGGTAGCTGTGAACCGTCCTACTGCATTGTATCAAGGGCAGGAATAACAGGTAAGAGGTGCACATCGTCCAAGCCATTCAACCTGTCAAGCAATTCATCCAGGAAACCAGCACTTACAGGTCCCCAGCCTTCATCATCCAGCCCATGGGTATTATAGATCAACCATCCGGACGGACCCTCCAGGAATTTGTTGATTGTATTCTCCAGGTGGATATTAATATTGTCAGGTCCGTGTGAAGTGCAACCCAGTCTGTATAATCCCTTATACGGAAGCGGATTGACGTGATCACCATGGGTCCGTATGGCGCGGAATTTTAATCTAAGCCACTCCTCCAGTTCAGGTGTGGAAGCATTGTAAGCCAGGTTGAAAACGGATTCCTCAGCTACAAAACCCTCTAATTCCTGATCGAAAACATCTATGCATTTTTCAACAAGAACCTGGGCCTCTTCCAGCGACATCTGGGTGAGATTGGCATGTCTGTAGGTATGAGGCATGATCTCATGTCCCCGTCTCTTGATGTCATTCCACAGTGTGAAATCCCCCACGGGCCATTGATGATATGCATCTGTTTCTCCTGGGGATTTTTGGTGGGCCGATGCAATGACATTAATGCAGCTGGATAGTCCATACTTTTCGTAAATCTCAGCAGTTTTTATACTGGACTTCTCAAAACCATCATCAAAACTTAATGTGATCAGATGTTTCTGTTTTCCCGGTATACTGAAAGCCCGGCCTGCTAATACTCCAAGTGAACCAGTCCCGAGTATTTTCAGGGTATCTCTTCTGGAAATATGGTTTCTTTTCATATGAATCAGAATTATTCTATTTCAGGGTTTTTTCTCTCAGATAATCCGGATCGAATCCAGGGTTGGGGTCCATTCCCCGGGCATCCACCTCCACTTGCCAGCTGTGGAGTATTTTCAGCAACTCCTCTGCTTTGCCAGGTATCTCCGTACTAAGCTCCTTCTGTTCTCCGGGGTCATCCGAAAGGTTGTATAGTTCCACCGAATGATCCTCAAAAAACTCAACTAATTTGAAATCTCCTAACCGGATGGCTGCTCCCGGTTTTCCTCCCTGGTTGCTGTAATGGGGATAGTGCCAGAAGATGGGACGCTCCTCCATATCTTCACCACCGGTAAGCAAGGGTCCCAGGCTTACACCATCTTGATGCTGTTCCTGCAACGGCTCCACCCCTACCATCTCCAGGATGGTGGGATAGAAATCGGTACTGGTAACAGGCACATCACATACAGCTCCTTCTGACCCTGACCCGGGCCATTTGATAAACATGGGTTCCCGGATCCCTCCTTCATAGAGCCACCCTTTTCCCGCCCTCAAAGGCAGGTTTGAAGTAGGAGAACCTTCAGAGGTGGAGAGTCCCCCATTGTCAGACATGAAAAAAATAATGGTATTATCCTCCAGGCCAAGCTCCTCCAGCTTTTGTATCAACCTGCCCACATTGGTATCCAGGGTCTCAATCATACTGGCATAGGTGGGATGCCCTTGCAGGATCCGCTCGATCATTCTACCTCCTGGTGCTGCATGCGAGATCCACTCCCGGTCGGTGGTCTCCATGGCACCGCTGTCAAGGCCCAGATCATCTATCTTTTTTTCATACTTTTCGATTAGCTCCGGTTTGCCTTGCAGGGGAGTGTGCACCGTGTAATATGAGAGGTACAAAAAGAAAGGTTCCTCTGTATGTTCCTCTATAAAACGGATCGATTCGTCGGTCAGCCTGTCAGTCAGGTTCTCTCCTTCAGGTCCGCTTTCCAACCTGGGATTGGTATAGGGGCTGAAATATCCTCCAGCCGGCCATCCTTTGCTCCATCCCCCTTTATTGATCTCGAATCCCTGGTGCTCTGGCCAATAGATGGAATCCTCCCCCATGTGCCATTTCCCGGCAAAAAATGTACGATATCCAGCCTCTTTCAGGGTTTCGGCAATGGTAACCTCCTCCAGTTTCATCTCAAGTTCAAAATCCCTGGGAAGTAATTTATCACAGGGCTGTGGGCCCGCATAAGCTTGTCGGCCGGGTATCCAGTCGGTCACATTGATCCTGGCAGGATATTTCCCTGTCATGATACTGGCCCTGGTGGGAGAACATACCGGGCATGCAGCGTATGCATTGGTAAACCGCATGGCTTCTCCTGCAAGCCGATCAATATTGGGGGTTTCATGAAAGGTGCTTCCGTAACATCCCAGGTCTGCCCATCCGAGGTCATCCACAAGGATAAATATGATATTGGGTTTCTGTTCTCTGTTTCCAGGTCCTTTGCACGAACCTAAGGCAAGAAGAAATAAACCAAGAATAAGGGGTGTTTTCATTTTTTTAAGCCTTTAAAAAGAGATGTTGATTGATCTCCCCACAGAACGGATATACCTGGCAGCCAGATCGTATTCTTCAGCTGTTTCCAGGTGCTCCATCATCAGGGGAACATCATTAAGTTTTGTAAGCTCCTTAAGATAGACCACATAATCCAGGTTTCCCAAACCAGCCCTTAACTCATCAAGCTGGGGAATGTAATTGTCCTCTCTCAGGGTAATGTCTTTGGCATGACAGCTTTTGATATGGGGACCCAGCCTGTCAAACATATCTTTGATCAGTTTTCCATTGTTGAAATAGTCTCTTCGCTTCATCTCTGATCCTGTTTTTTAAATACCACCTGTAAGTTATGAATATCTTTCTGGAATTGATCCATCATGGATTTTAAGTATATTTGATAATACCAATAATATTAGCATGAAGAACATTCTGAACCTCGTCACAATTGTTGTAGTGGTAAGCCTTGCTTGCCTTTCTCCATCATGTATGCAATCCGAACCAACAGTCACGCAGGCTTCATGGGAGGAAGTGCTGGGTAACGATCTGCACCTGCTTGGACACAGAAACTGGATCCTGGTAGTGGACAAAGCGTTCCCGGAGCAGTCTTCGCAGGGTATGAAATACATATATGTGGAACAGGAGCTGTTGCCGGTTCTACAACATGTACTCGGACAGGTTGATTCAAGCAGCCATGTCAGGCCTCTT
>JAUVKN010000114.1 GCA_030596245.1 Bacteroidia bacterium
TTCTGGTGGGTATTGCTGTAAATGACTCAATTATCCTGGTGGATGCAATCAACCAGTTCAGGAAGGATGGTATGAAATTAAAGGAGGCCATTGTGGCTGCTGGTCAGCGTAGGATCAGACCCATCATAATGACCACACTGACAACGATTCTGGCTCTTTTTCCGCTGACGCTTGGATTTGGTGAAAGTGCCTCGCTGCGTTCACCAATGGCGTGGGCAGTAATCGGGGGCCTTGTGACGTCAACAATGCTTACGCTGATAGTCATACCGTGTATTTATATGTTTTTTGGACAAATGGGGAAAAGAGAAAAAAATTAGAAAGTTTACTGAGTGAATAAACATTTTCTCATACAAAGGAAGGTCCTCATCTCAATGCTGTTTATCGCAGCAACCATGTTGGGATATATCTCCTGGAAACAGTTGAAAATGGAGATATTTCCCAATGCTGAGCTACCCATGCTCTATATACAGGTCAGCTCCCAGATCGAGGTCACCCCCGAATTTATGGAACAGGAGGCGATTATCCCTGTGGAGAGCATGGTGGCTGGTCTGGAGAACATTGAAAAAATCGAATCCACGGCTGGTAGACGGCAGGGGTTTGTCCTGATCTCCTACGAGGAGCGGACCGATCTGAAATACGCCTATTTAAAACTGGATGAACAGATCACAGCTCTCAGAGGATCTCTTCCAGATTATTTTTCGCTTCAGGTGGTAAAAATTGACCTGGAGTCGGCAGACAACACCCTGATGAGTCTTCAGGCCCGGGGGTCAGGGGGAATCGACCGGGTGCGAAATTATGTGGATCAGTACATTACACCTGAACTGGAAAATATCGAAGGGGTGGCAACTGTTAATGTATTCGGAGGCCGTCAAAAGTCTGTGGATATTATCCTTGACAGGGCAGCCTGCGACGCCTACAACATTGCACCCACCAGGGTAAGAACGATTCTCTCATCCAACATGAACCTTCGTCAATACGGAGGAGTAGTCAAAGAAGAGGGTAGACGGTACTTTATTTATCTCAATGCAGAATATGAGAACATTTCCCAAATCGAGGACCTGGTGGTGGGAAGAGGAAGAGATCCGGTTAAACTCAAGGATATTGCTGAAATCTTCTATGGAGAGAAGGAGGAGGAGACCATCAGCCGGGTCGATGGAAAGGATGCAGTTTCCCTCCAACTAATCAATGATGCTCAGGCCAATATCATTGAGCTTTCACATAGTGTTCAGGAGCGGCTGAAGCAGTTGAACCGTGAGGGGAAACCCTTTGATATTGAGGTAATGATCCAGGAGAATTCGGCGGAACTCATGGAGGATAACATCAACCAGATCATTCGTCTGGCACTTACCGGTGCATTGCTGGCCATTTTCGTGCTCTGGGTATTTCTGCGAAATGTGAGGCTGGTCATCATTGTGGCGATGGCCATGCCTATTTCCATTTTTACAGCTTTCAATTTCTTCTTTGCTTTTGATATCTCCATCAATAGCCTGACCCTCATTGGAATTGCGCTTGCGGTGGGTATGTTATTGGATACATCGGTGGTGGTCCTTGAAAACATTTACCGTCTCAGAACCCTTGGGTACAAACCTGCTGAAGCTGTGATTCAGGGTACCGGTGAGGTATGGCGTTCCATTGTAGCTGCAACGGGAACGACCGTTGCGGTATTCATTCCATTTATTTTCTCCTCCGATTTCTTAATCCAGCTCCTGGGCAGGCACATTGGGGTTTCCATCATCTCAACACTGGTCGTATCGCTGTTTGTATCACTGCTCCTGATCCCCATGGCAGTCCATCTGATTCTCTCCCGAAGTGACCGGACTAAAAGGGAGGTCTACCAGGAAGTATCTCTTAATAACCGGCTTATCAGGATCTATTTGTCCCTGTTGAAAACAGCTTTAAGGAATCCGGCACCCACCATCATCGGGGTACTTGTCCTCTTTTTTGTCACCATTCTCGCGACCTTGTCAGTTTCAGTAAACCAGCTTTCAGAATTGGAAACCGATCAGGTGATCCTCTATGTGACCATGCCCACAGGTACTACACTGGAAACAACTGACAAGCTGGTAGCAGGAATGGAAGAGGCTCTGTCAGGCATTGAGGAGAAGAAGGAGGTAATCTCCAGGATCGAAGAAGAAGAGGCTACAGTAACCATTTTACTACAGGAAGATTACAGGAAGATAAACAACCGCTCTTTTGGTGAGATCCAATCGGAAGCCTATGATATGGTAAAAGATATGCCTGCTTCAGATATTAGTCTCACTGCCTCCACAGGGATGAGCGGCAATCGAGGAAATGGCGGCAGAGGTGGCAATCAGGCAGGTGATGCAGGTTTCCAGCAGTTAATGGGCATCGGTGAGGATGAGGAGTATATCGTCATGAAAGGACAGGACTTTCGCTTGTTGGTGGAGGTGGCTGAAGATGTACAATCTTACCTGGAGGAACTCGATAATATCAGCTCGGTCAGGCTCTCTGTCAGGGAGAACCAACCGGAGGTTCATATCGATTTCAATACGCTGTTAATGAGTCAGTACGAAATTACCCAGAGCCAGGTAATGGGAGAGCTGAATACCTTTCAGAATGAGATTAACTCAGGTGTCAACTTCAGGCAGGACAATGAAGAGTATGAGATTATAATCAAATTCAATGATGCAGTGGAAGGGGAGGATACGGAAGAAAAAACAATGGAGGATCTGGAATCACTGTATATTCCTGATAGCGATGATGAGAACCTTTTCGAACTTCAAAGTATAGCAGACCTGTTTTACGCCAGTGGATTGCGTGATATTTCAAGGATCAATCAGGAGAAGCAGGTTGAGTTGCGTTATCAGTATGATGAGGATGTATACGACTCCAATGATCTCCTGGAATTTGCTCGAAGTGAGATCGAAGATGTGATTGCAAATTCCAATATTCCCTCCGGTGTAGCTGTGGAACTGGTCCAGGAAGATTCGGGTTTGGATGAGTTCAAATATATGTTTCTGATTGCGCTGATCCTGGTCTATATGATCCTGGCCGCTATATTTGAATCCTTTGTTACACCTTTTGTTTTGCTCTTTTCCATCCCCCTGGCAGCCATCGGATCCTTCTTTCTGCTTACCATTACCGGTGAGTCCCTTTTCAATGCCAATACCATCATGGGATTTCTCATCCTGCTGGGTGTTGTAGTGAACAACGGGATCATCCTCATCGATTTTATCAATGTGTTGCGTCAGAAAGGGTATCGAAAAACGAGGGCCATTTTACTGGGTGGCTTATCAAGGGTGCGGCCCATTATTATTACTGCAGTAACCACATGTGCCGCCATGCTTCCTCTGGCCCTGGGAAATGCCGAATATGTCAAAGCGATTGGTCCACCATTTGCCATCACGGTCATTGGTGGATTGAGCCTGAGTACCCTGCTTACCCTGGTTTATATCCCCATGCTCTATAATGGCATTGAACAGGCCCTGACCTGGATCAGGAGTCTTAACCTTTTTGTGAAGTTGGCTTTGCTTCTGTTGGAACTGACAGGAATGATCCTGGTTTACCTTTACATACAAACGTTTATCTGGCAAATGGCTGGCGGATTGGTGGTTTTGGTTGGGATCCCGGTCGCTTACTGGTTTGTTTCAAATAGTCTGCGCAAGGCCAAAGAGTCAATTATTTCTGAAGAAGATTCTATTCATATACAGGTTTCCAATCTGGTGAAAATATATGGAAGAGAGAGTAAGACCATCAGAGATTTTAAGGCTGGGAATCGCATGTTGAAAATTGCTCAAACCCTTGAAAGAGCATTAAAACCCCGTTTGGAAGCATTGATCTGGCAATTGCCGCTGCTGGGTTTCCTTGTCTATTTTTCATGGTTCTACCTGATGAGCGGATTCTGGCAACTGGTATCATCTGTCGTTTTATACTACTATGTGATCCATATCATCAACGATTTTGTCAGGATTCGCAACAGCAGGGTATTGATCATCCTCATTGAATTTCTCCGGTATTCAGGTCCATTGCTGGTTTTATTCTTTTATCAGGCGAGATGGGCAAACCTGGCCATAACATTGCTGGCAGGCGGATTATGGTTCCTGATTATTGCCATAGGTCGTGTCTCCATTGTGGTAAAAAGGGAGCAGTTTGAGATCAAAGAAATACGCCCTGTCTACCGCTGGTTTGTCTGGTTTGTACGGCTGCTGCCCGGAATAGGTCAGCAAAGAGAACAGTTCAAAGCGCTTAAGGGTGTATCCCTCGAGATTGGAACAGGGATGTTCGGTTTGCTTGGTCCCAATGGGGCTGGGAAGTCCACAATGATCCGCATTATCTGTGGTATTTTGGAACAGAGTTATGGCAAGATATGGATCAACGGGATTGATACCCAGGAGAAGAGGGAAGAGTTACAGGGACTCATTGGATACCTGCCCCAGGAATTTGGCATGTATGAGAACATGTCCTCCTACGCTTACCTGGACTATCTGGCTATGTTAAAAGGAATTACTGATCCGGCAAAACGCACAAAGAGGATCAGGGAGGTGTTGGAATCGGTCCACATGTGGGAGCATGGCAACATGAAGATAGGTTCCTATTCGGGTGGAATGAAACAGAGAATCGGGATCGCACAGGTACTGCTGCATCTTCCCCGCATCCTGGTGGTGGATGAACCTACTGCCGGACTTGATCCCCGGGAACGGATACGTTTCAGGAACCTTCTGGTAGAGCTGAGTCGAAGTCGGGTGGTGATCTTCTCCGCCCATATTATTGAGGATATCTCCAGCTCATGCAATACCATGGCGGTGATCAACAGGGGAGAGGTGCTCTTTAACGGAACCCCCACTGAGATGACAGAGTTAGCCAGGGGCAGGGTATGGAAGTCCTCCCTTCCTGCGGCAGAATTTGAGGAGGCGACAAAAGAGTTGCTTGTGGTCTATCACATGCGCGACGGAAACAACATCAGGGCACGCTTCATCTCTGCTGAAAAGCCTTTCGACGATGCAGTGGAGGAGCATCCCCTGCTTGAGGATGCCTACCTCTGGTTATTACGCTCCGATAAAGAAAAGATTGCCAATCGTTAAAACTATGTCAGGATTCAACTCCATACTGCGCAACTTTTACAACCTCTCAAGGTACAACATGAAGATTATCTTCGGGGGCAAGTTTATCTATTTTATCCTGGCGGCGCTCATTTTTTTCTTAGGTTTCGGGACTATTATTGCCCTGGATTCCAATGAGCTTAACATCTCAGATATGTACAGTCTGATTGCCTTTCCTGCCATCCTTCTTGTTTTCTATCCTTCGGTGTTCGGAATACAGAGCGACGCTGACCAGCGCACCCTGGAGATCATTTTTGGTATTCCTGATTACAGGTACAAGGTATGGCTGGTCCGTTATGTGATGATCCTGGTCCTTGTATTCCTGTTGCTGATACCCTTTTCGGTGCTGGCCCACTGGGCATTGATCAGTTTTCCTATCCTTCCAATGATCCTCCAGCTGATGGTAATGGTATTTTTTGTATCGGCTTTGGGATTTAGCCTATCCACGCTGGTGAAGAATGGAAATGCTGCCGCAGTGATTATGGTCATCTTCGGGCTGGTGTTCCTGATCATGTCTGAAAATATAGAATATTCCAAATGGAATATTTTCCTGAATCCTTTCGAGATCCCCCGGGATATCAACGATATTGTGTGGCAGGAGACCATCAGGCAGAACAGGATCATCATGGGCATCATCAGTGTGGTCATGCTTCTGCTGGGGCTGCTGAACCTGCAGCAAAGAGAGAAGTTCCTGAGGTAGTCTGTACAACATTTATGCGATTCACCAATAATTCATTATCTTCTGCAGGTAAACAATTCCATTATGGAGCCACTCTAAATGAGCTCAATCCGTCTGAAGTCCATTGATATATTAAGGGCACTGACCATGCTTCTGATGATTTTTGTAAATGACCTCTGGACCCTCACAAATATCCCGGAATGGCTTGGCCATAAAGCTGCACATGAGGATGGCATGGGACTGGCCGATGTGGTATTCCCCGCTTTCCTGTTAATTGTGGGACTCTCCATTCCCCACGCCATCAGGTCCAGATTCAAAAAAGGGGATACAAAAGTTCAGATTCTATGGCACATATTTGAACGCTCACTGGCCCTGTTGATCATGGGGGTGTTTATGGTAAACCTGGAGAACATAGACGCGGAAAAACTCCTGTTTAGTAAATATATCTGGCAGATCCTGATGGCCCTCGCATTTTTCCTGATCTGGAATATATACAAGGGTAAAATATTTGGAAAAATCCGACCCATGGCCATGAAAGGAGCCGGATGGGCCATCCTGATCTTCCTGGCAGCTGTCTATGTGGGACCGGGTGATGGAAGCTACCACTGGATGCGGTTGCACTGGTGGGGGATCCTGGGGCTTATTGGATGGGGTTACATGTTAAGTGCACTGGTTTACCTGGGACTGGGCAACCGGCCGGGTTGGATTGCAGTTATTTGTGGATTGCTCCTTCTGATGAATGTCAATGAATTTGCCACTCCCTTTAGTTTTAGTATAAAACTGGTGGTAGGTGCTTCAAATTATGCCAGTGTCATGTGTGGTGTACTGGTCACCTCAATCATGATCAGGCTCAGGGAGAAGGAGAAGATGCACAACCTGGTGCCAGTGTTGATCGGATTGGCGGCAATCCTCATGTTGTTCGGTTACCTGACCCGGCCCGCCTGGGGAATCTCCAAAATTATGGCCACCCCTTCCTGGACCGCCATCTGTGCAGGAATCACTTCACTCTCCTTTGCTGTATTGTACCTGCTGGCCGATAAACTGGGGATAACGCGTTGGGCCGATCTGATCGCACCAGCCGGCTATAGCACCCTCACCTGTTACCTGGTGCCGTATTATCTCTATGCAATAGCCGCAGTGGCAGGCCTCTCCCTGCCGGATATGCTGACTACCGGATGGATCGGGATCCTGAAATCAATCCTGTTTTCCATCCTGATTATTCAGTTAACCGGACTGCTTGGTAAGATTAATATCCGGCTAAAGATCTGAAGTGTGATTAAATTTAATTATTTTAGTAAATACTTAAATTGGTAACCTGTTCATGCGTTTTTCTCTACAGCCCGAGCCGCGTCCCGAGCAGAGGATGCGAACCATAAGTATCGATGAAGTGCTTTCCCTGGGGGAGAAACTACCTGGGGACCGCCCTCAGCTGGAGTATTATTTCTCTCCCACAAAGAGAGAGGCTTTCGTGAAGGATTACCTTCACTACCTGAATAGTGGACTGCTTGATGCAAAGCATGGGAAGCTGGACATCGACCTCTACCTTGTTTTTGTACTTTCGTTTCAGTTTACAGCACCGTTGCTGGAGATTTCTGCAGAAAAGGAGTTGGGATTATTTTACAAGCTGCTTCTGAAAACTTATCAGATTGAGGAAATCGACATAAACCTCAATTTTAACATGGATTCCCATAAAAGCGGAATGGTAAGTGAACAGGAAGCCATTAATGCTTTTCGGGACGAATTGGAAGATACGTACAACGGCATCAGGGAAGTCAAAGAGAGTGTACAGAAACGATTGAAAAATGATGCCATCAAAGCCATAATGAAATGGCAGAGAGACCGGAGTATCCCTGCCCTGGCTGAAGCATTTGGGCGTTCAATTGTTATTCCTTCGTTCTTCTCCTTTATGGATAAGAAAATGATAAGCTTTTACAGGGGTACCACCCATGGGATTTCCTACCAGGTAGCAGTCCCTGAGGAACTTGAATAATGCCATATATCTATGAAAACAATACATAATCCCATTGAAATGAAGAAAAAAATCACTCGCAGAGAGTTTGTTCAGACCGCTGCAGCTGCCACAGCAACGGTAGCATTTGCACCTTCAGTGGGATGTTCAGCCATTTCATCTCCTTATGACTCAAAAGGGTTACCTACAGTGAAACTGGGTAAGACCGGAGTTCAGGTTCCACTAATGGGGTTTGGTTGCGGAAGTCGTTGGATGTCCGTGGAGAACGATGATACAGCGCTGCAAATACTTGAATTCGCTCTGGATCGGGGGCTCTACTATTGGGATACCGCTTCATCCTATGGAAACGAAAAGATAACCAGTGAGGAGAGAATTGGCAAGGTGTTGAAAGAGCACAGGGATAAAGTTTTTCTGGTTTCCAAGACCGGTGACCGTGGTGCAGATAAGGCCAGGGAGAGTATTGAACGGAGCCTGAAAAGACTTGGCACCGATCACATAGACCTTCTTCATGTGCATTCCATAACCTCTGTGGAAGATGCTGAACAACTGGGAGAGAAGGGGAAAGTTCTGGAAGTACTGCGCCGCTATAAAAGTGAAGGTGTGATTAAGCACATCGGATTCACTGGTCATTCCACGGCAGAAGGCATGAAAAGGGCAGCGGAACTGTACAATTTTGATGTCATGATGATGGCACTGAATCATCAATCGCCCGACAGAGTTGAGAAATTTGAAGAACTGCCGGCCCCGTTTGCAAAGAAGAAAGGGATGGGGGTCGTGGCCATGAAGGTGATCCGGCCCAGAGAGACTGTTGAAGGATTGGCAGCAGCAGATCTGGTACAATATGCCCTTACGCTCGAGGATTTCCATATGATCAATGTTGGGATCGACAGCATGGAAGTACTTAAACACAACCTGGAGATTATAAGGGAATTCAAACCGATGGATGAACTAAAAATGAAAGAGATGCGTCTTGCTCTTCACCCATTTTATAAGGGAGGGAATCTTGCCTGGATGCAGCCGTCCTATGTGGATGGGTGGAATAATAAGCTGCTCCTGGCCTGAGGTGATCCCTTATTCATCTAAAATATGCATCTAAAACATGCATTTTCATGCATATCACAATCTCAGGTTTACTTAACTTTGATTTGACCTTGAGGCTGAGTCTCGGTGAATTCTATGATTAAGAACTTGTAATTCCACTGGTAAGAGATATTATATAATGTCTCATTGTTTGCCGGTCATAGCATTTCTTTAAGAAAAAAAGAATCGCGATTTAAATACAAAACATTCATTATGAAAAGGTTAAGAAACATTAATTTAGTTGTGTACATCTCCATTTTATCTGTTTTATCAACTCAGGCTTTTAGTCAGTTTGAAGCTAAAATGCAATTTACCCTCTCCGGTATCGAGAAGGATTTTAAAGTTTTCAGTGACGAAAATCGATACCGTTATGAATTTAATGAAGATGGTCAGGAAGGGATCATTATCGTACTGAATGAATCCAAAAAGGTATTTATATTAATGCCACAACAAAAAATGGCTATGAAAACAAATACCACCAGCCAGATGAGCATGGGCAATGACCCGGTAAAACTTTATGAATATCATTTGGGACTGGGAGGGACAGAGAAGGAGATCGGCCATGAAACCATGAATGGATACGATTGCATTAAAAAAGAGCTGTATGGAGAAAGCAACCAGCTTTTGTACACCATGTGGTATTCTGATAAATACTCATTCCCAATAAAAATTGTGAGTCATATTGATGTTGCAGGATCAACAAACATGGAACTGAAGGATATCACATCCTGGACACCAGATGAAGCTAGTTTTGAAATTCCAGAGGGGTACACGATCATGGAGATGTAAAATATGAACCTGAAGAATTAATTAAGATATAATCATCATGAAAAATCAAAAAATTATCTCAATTTCAAACCAAACCATAATTAAGAGCTTACTGTTTTTTTTAGCAATATCGTTTAATGCTTGCTCAGACGATTCAGACGATCCTTCGGATCTGGCTAATGTGATTGTCGAGGCAGAAATTGGAGTGGAAGGCGGGAACCTGCAGGCCAGTGATCAAAATGGAAATAAGGTAATTGTGACCTTTCCATCGGGTGCAATCATGGATACGATTCAATTTACTTTAACACTTGTTTCGAAGGAGAAGAAGTTACCCATTGATGAACGGCAGTTGCCGGTATTCGAGATCAGGCCCCTGGATGTAAGCCTCTATAAGCCCGTCGATATTACCATCGAATACAATGCACCGGTAGGTGAGATTGAAAAAGCGGCTCTGTTTCGTGTGCGTTCAGATCAGTGGTTAGCACCGCTGAGTGACCATACTTATGCGGATGATAACAGATCCATGACGGGGTCAACACTTTTCCTCGGGGATTTCGCCGAAGGCAAAATGACACTTGCCCAGCTCAATACACAGTTCGATCTGCTGGTATCCTCATTGGGCATCTCCTGGGAAAGCGGTTTGAAAGCAGCGGGGACAGGAAACCAGCTTTTTTGCGATACTCAGATACATAAGGCAACCTGGGATGTTTACAGGAGTATCGCAGGCAGCTTTTTGACAATTTTTAAGCAACGGCTACTGCTCGGATATTATAATGATCTCGAAGAGGGGAAAAATACCTTTATAGAAGACATGGCAGCTTTATGTGCGAATGTTGTCAGTGTAGGCATCCAGAATGTACTTGATCTGTGTATTCCTGAAGATCTGTGCGACAGGGATTACACCCATACCATTTTCGCCATGCTCCAAGCCATAAAGCTGCTTGGTTGCGAGGGTCCAACAATCGACCTTCTTGAGGAACGGGCTGACCAGGTTCTTGTGGATTGCGGCACCTATTTGACCATTACTTCGGAGTTAACTGTCGAGTCGGGTGGAATGCAAATATCTACCATGGGTGTTGTGCAACTTACCCTATCAGCAGACAGTGAAAACACGGCAAGTGTGGAAGGTACAGGAACACTGGATGTGACCGGAAGTGCTGATGCTGGTGGTGGGTGTACTGGTGTTGTCTCCGGGGAGACATATGTAACCGTATACGGTACAAGAGACGCTGCCTATACCTATGAATTGGATATACTCCTGGCACAAAACGCTGTTTTATCGGTCCTGTGCCCTGATGGCAGTGGTGCTGATACGCCGCTGATAGACGGCCAAACCAGAAATGTAACTCTTAGCAGTGCCAACGGCTATTCCTTAACCGTAGAGGAGCCGGGTGATGACTATGAATATGTAATAGAAACAGAGCTGATGAACGCTTACACGAGTCTGCCAGATTCGAAGTAAGGTGGTACATATATACCTGGGAGTGTTTCTGAAGTACTATTTACTATAGAACTTGCCAATATGGGTCTCGGCTATTTCGATCAGAGCGGTTGCAATATCAGGATACTCCTGTAACACATTGGTGGTTTCATAGGGATCGGTTTCCATATCGAAC
>JAUVKN010000172.1 GCA_030596245.1 Bacteroidia bacterium
TGGCTTCCAAACCCAAATTTGTTCTGGCAGATGAACCCACCGCCAACCTGGATTCCAAATCCACCGAAACATTGCTGGATATCATGGTACAGCAGAACAAAGAGTAGGGCATTACTTTCATTTTTTCCACCCACGATGCCAGGGTGGTGAAAAAAGCCAGGCGGGTAATAACAATTGAGGATGGAAAGGTGGTTTCTGACGAGAGGAAAAACTAAGCAAATTATGGTTAAAAGTTTGCGCTTCCTTCTGATCCTTCCCCTTCTGAGCAGTGGAATTGCAGATGCCCAGGAAAAGATAACCCTCAACGGTTATCTATCCGATATGTTTACTGTGTACCATATTCCAGACCAGTGGTTGTGGGAAAACAGCCTGCATAACCGTCTCAATTTTAATCTCTATCCCACAGACTGGCTTTCAGGATCCCTCCAGTTAAGAAGCAGGGTCATTGCGGGAAACACCATTCGTAAGTTTCCCGGGTATACCGAGGGACTTAATGGAGATATGGGATGGCTTGACCTCTCATTTGTATCGGACGGGAACCTGGGGGATAGCGCTGGATATGCACTCACCACAGCAGTAGATCGATTATGGCTTCAGTTCACTTTCGGAAACCTGGAGGTCAAAGCCGGCCGACAACGGATCAACTGGGGACAAACCATCGTCTGGAATCCCAACGATATCTTTAACAGCTACTCCTATTTTGAAGTGGATTACCCCGAAAGGCCCGGCAGTGATGCCATACGTCTGCAATATTATACAGGAAATGCATCGGCCATTGAACTGGCCGTAAAAATCGATAGTGCCGATCGAATCACGGCGGCAGGATATTTCAGGTTCAATACTCTTGGTTTCGATATCCAGATGCTGGGAGGGGTGTATCAGGAGGAGGACCTTTTTCTTGGCACCGGCTGGAGCGGAAACCTGGGACCCACAGCTTTTCGAGGTGAATTAAGTTATTTCAGGGATCTGGAACAGTTTAAAGATACAACAGGATATTTCATGGCTTCGGTCGGATTTGATTATACCTTTTCCAATTCACTCTGGATCCAGGTGGAAGGTTTGTACTCCTCTTTCGCAAAGGACCTGGATGTATATAGCTTCCTACAGTTCTATTCAGGAACGCTGGATGTAAAAAACCTCGGATTTACCGAGTGGTCATTTTTCTCCAGTCTCTCCTACCCTTTAACTCCACTTCTCACCGGAGGTTTTGCCGCCATCTACTATCCCGCCTGGAAAGGGGTCTATCTGGGACCTTCTGTGGATTTCTCCCTGAATAGCAATTTTGACTTCTCCCTGATCGTTCAGCACTTCACGGCAGTGTTTGATAACCCCTCCGGGGGCAGTTCCAGAGAAAATAATACCTTCGGATTTCTAAGGTTTAAATGGAGTTTTTAGGAATTAATGCATCCTGTACTTCTGTTTACCAAATTGTTAAAAACTATCTCACATCCCATTGATTTTTACAATTAATTAGTTGGTGTCAATATGTTAGTTTAAAATCAGGCATCAATGGAAAACCACGACACCGCCACTGTATACCCAACAAAAGAGGAACCCCAGTATCATTGGAACAACAGGGTAGTTCTGATTACGGAAGACGAAGAGGTAAATTTCTTTTACCTGAAAACACTGTTCAAACAAACAGAAGCGCGCATACTCCGTGCTAAAAACGGGAAAGAGGCTGTAGATCTCATTGCAGAACATCAGGGGGAGATCGATCTGGTACTGATGGACATTAACATGCCCGTAATGGATGGATACGAAGCCTTGCGAATTATCAAATCCCGTCATCCGGAAATCCCTATTATTGCCCAGACCGCCTATACCCTCAACAATGACCGTCACAAATGTCTCGAAGCCGGGTTCAATGACTATCTGGCCAAGCCCGTTAACAGGGTAGCGTTGTTCAGGATGGTTAATGAGAATCTTTCATGAGGGCCATCGTTCAAAGGGTATCGGAGGCTCATATTACCATCAACAGGAAAAATGAAAAACAGATCGGGTCAGGTTTGCTGGTACTCCTCGGAATTGAAGAGGGAGATGGGAAACGAGACATTGAATGGCTGAGCGGAAAAATCAGCAGGTTAAGGGTATTTGATGATCCTGCCGGAGTAATGAACTTATCACTGATGGAGGTAGCGGGTGCGGCAATGATTGTCAGTCAATTTACCCTGCATGCCAGCACCAGGAAAGGGAACCGTCCATCCTATATCAGGGCAGCCCCTCCGGAAATCGCCATTCCACTTTACGAAGAATTTATTACCCGGATGGAAGGGGACCTTGGACATCCTGTGGTGACAGGTGAATTTGGCGCCTATATGCAGATCAACCTGACCAACGATGGCCCCGTAACCATTATGATCGATAGTAAAAACAGGGAGTAATAACCCTAAAAGAACGGATCTGGAAATAGCCTTTCCGAATAATCTTGAGAAAAAAAACCGTCAGGTATTTTGACCTTCATCAACAAAATGATAAATTGAGGTAATCAAGATCCCTACCATGAAAATTCTATCCGATTTTAACCTGACCGTAGACGCAGAGCAGGTGAAACAGCTGCTGGAAAAGATCAAGAACAGTTTACCTCCCCCGGGGAACAAAGAGACTCTGAAGAAGATTTTTGGCCTTATCGATCTGACCACCCTCAGTGAACGGGACAACATTGAAAATGTATCCCTGATGTGTGAAAAGATCAACCTGTTGAGTGAGGTGTATCCATCCATGCCGGGCGTGGCTGCGATCTGCGTGTACCCCGAATTGGTCTCAGTGGTGAAAGAAAAACTGGAAAATCCGCTGGTGAACATCGTGTCGGTGGGAGGAGGTTTCCCTGCATCTCAGACCTTTACCAACATCAAAGTGATAGAAATTGAACAGGCCATCGAACAGGGTGCCGAAGAGATTGATATTGTACTTCCAGTGGGGAAATTTCTGATGGAAGATCTGGAATATGTTGAATATGAGATTCAGATTATCAAGCAACGGTTGGGACCGGTTCATCTGAAAGTAATCTTAGAGACCGGAAGCCTGAAGGACTATTCATTAATACGTAAAGCATCTCTGCTGGCCATAGGTGCCGGCGCCGATTTTATCAAAACCTCCACTGGTAAAGTTTCACCAGGTGCAACACCCGAGGCCATGATCGTAATGTGTGGGGCCATTAAAGATTATTATAACCGTACAGGAAAGAAAATTGGGATCAAACCCGCAGGGGGGATTTCTGATGCTCCAACAGCCATCTTATATTACTCCATTGTAAAAGAGATTCTGGGTGAGGATTGGTTGAATTGTGAACGATTCAGGATAGGGGCAAGCAGGCTTGCAAACAACTTATTGGCCGATATTTTTGACAAAGGGCCCGATTTTGGTTATTTCTGACCATGATAGGTAGGATAAATCTTCTATCTTTGTAATATAACATTGACGTTCTTATACTTGATAATATAGCGGTTCGATACTACATTCCATTCTCATAGAGACGGGTTGAATTCCATGGCTTTTTTTCTTCAATATCGAACCGCTTTTTTTTATTTCATCAGGCGATAGTGAAGATAGTCCAGCATCAATGGAATATCCTTTTTATTAATCCCGTTCCTGATCAGCATTGATTGATCCTCATCCATTGTTTTCAGAAAGTCCTCCATTTCAAAATTAAGATCCCTGAGGGACTGAATATATAGCTCAATGGCATCTCGTTTATTTCCCAGGGCCCATTGTACATGTCCGTAATTGATGTAATCGTAATATCCTGGCTTCAATTCAAATACATTGGTAAAATATTTGTCCGATTTTTCAAGCTCCCCTAAAGCAAAATAGCACCAGGCAATGGGTCTCAGGATATGCTGGTTTCCCGGATTCAGATACTCGATTTTGAAATAGTGTTTCAATGCTGTCTGGTAATTCCCCAGCTTCAGGTGACAGTATCCAATGAGCGACTCGTTGGTCTGGTCATCGGGTTGTAAAGATGAAGCTTTCTCATACACCTCAAGTGCTGCCTGATAATCATTTATTTTACGATAGCAGATACCCAGGTTCTTCAGGGTCCACATATTCTGCTCACCCGAAAGCCCTATCCTGGTGTAGTAACCAATGGCCTCCCTGTAACTGCCCTCCTTCTGGTAACAGTATCCAGCCTTTTCGAGCAATTCTCTGCCTTCTGGTTGTTCATCCAGCAGCATTTTGAAAATATCCAGCGCCTCTTCATAATGATCCTTTTCAAAGAGGTATTCGGCAATATTCCTGATGATGGAATCATCCTCTATGATCTCCTGGAAAAACCATGATCTGTACAAATCCAGCTTTCCTCCAAATACATCCTCAAATTCATTCTTGAAAGGTGAGATCTTGAAAAATCTGTAAAGGTCCTGAATGTACTGTATAAATACCGTTCGCTTGGTAAAATCGCCCGAGGTTAACTTTTCATCGGCAATCATCTCCTGAAGCCCCTCAAGTTCCATCAAAAACGCATTGGAAAGCATTTTCTTTTGATCATCGGGCAGGTAACGAATGTTAAAAATAAAGCTGTATTTATCACTGTTACAAAGAAATGGAGTTTTTTTCAATCCATCTACAAAAATATCCGGATCAAATACATCGCTTCGTGAGGAATAGATTTCTGAAAGATCGGGGTTCGCCTCGTGAAACGGCACAAGCCAATTGGTCAATTCGTTAAAAAACGGGAACTGCTTCAGGTGAGCAAAGGTAGTCATATACACATCGGCACCCTCCATTTGCAACGACATAAATTCATCCACTTTTTTATAGAGATCGTCCGACTCACTAAACATCGATTCCCAGTCAGGATTCCTCCCCTCCTCAAGCAATTCATCCCTGATATCGTCCATCTTCAGCTTATCTTCCAGTTTAGGTTTGAGCTTTACCATCTCGGGTATCAGATCCTCTTGCAATTTCCTTCCAATCTCCATGGTATCGCGTGTGCGGATCAGTTGCAAAGCGATTTTTTCAAAGTTTTGTTCCAGTTTCAGATCATCTTTCATCAACTTAAGCCGGTGTACAATGTTGGGATAGAATTCAATCCTGTCATCGTATCTGTAGAGCAGTATAACAAGTGCGACGATGGCCCTGGCTGAAACCTCCTGCTGCTCTTCTCCTGCAAAATCTATAAGCCGATGAACCTTTTCCTCATCCCAGTACCTTAATCCAGATAATAGGATCCCGCTGATATAGAGTGACTTTTCGTGCCAGAGAAAATCGCGACAAGAGAGAATGGCTGCAGAAAGGCTGTTCTCAGCCTCGTTATACCGGTTGCTCAACCAAAGGTGCCTGAAAATCTCCATGGATAACTTTCTCCGGCGCTCATCCGTAGCTTCAGGCGAAACCCTGCCTTCATCAATCATCTCGTCCAGTTCCCTCTTGAAAGAGAGATCGTCCAGGGTCTCAATTACACTCTTCCCTGTGAGCTCCTGCTGCCTGTCCACCTCCTGTTTCAGGATATAAGTATGCCATCCTGATTGTTTCTCCAGCAGCTGATCCTTTACACGGTCGGCCAGTTCAAGTATGGAGGTAAGCAGCTTTTTATAAACCTTATCCCTTTCAGGGTCCTGTACACCTTCAAGCATGTAGTTTAGCATCTGCTCGTAGGTATGCTCCAGGTGCTCCTGCTGGATAAAGAAATCACTGAATCCGGACTCACTCACCAGATCGTTGAGTACATCCAATGCATCTTTCACTCTCCTTGTAGAGACAAGCCTGCATAGTCTCTGGTACCGTGTCTTTATTTGCTGGACATTGATCATCAATTTCGATTTACGTTGAATTGTCCAAATATCAAGCCATTGGTCCCATACCGACAGAATGGCAGAATCATCCTAATCGCAGACGCATATGTGCTTCTCGTTAAAAAGACTGTTATCTTTATACCATGGATATATACAGTGACAAACGGGTGGTGCTTACTTTCGATGCAGGGGGCACCAATTTTGTATTCTCTGCCATTCAAGGCGGGCATGAGATCCTCGAACCAATTACACTTCCTTCCCATGCCAATCATCTGGGGCGCTGTCTGGATACCATCAATAAGGGATTCGATCACATGCTCTCCAGACTCGACCAGCCAGCTGTTGCCATTAGTTTTGCCATTCCCGGTCCCACCGATTATTTCAACGGAGTGGTTGGTGATCTGAAGAACCTCCCGGGATTCCGGGGTGGAGTTCCCCTGGGCAAGATCCTTGAAAACCATTACCAGATGCCTGTCTTCATGAACAATGATGGGGACCTTTATGCCTATGGCGAGGCCCTGGGCGGATTTTTACCTGAAGTCAACCAGATGATGGCTGCCGCCGGGAATCCTAAACGTTTTAGAAACCTTGTGGGTCTGACTCTGGGAACAGGGTTCGGCGGAGGTTTTGTATGCAACAACACCCTCATTACGGGGGACAATTCCATAGCTTCCGAAGTATGGATCCTATCCAACAGCATCACACCTTCCAGAAATGCAGAGGAGGAGGTAAGTATCCGGGCAGTGATCAGAAGTTACAAGGCAGCTACAAGTTCTAAGGAAGAAGAGACTTTGACTCCTAAAGATATCTACGACATTGCAACCGGATCCCGGGAAGGAGAACGTGAAGCGGCGATCCATGCCTTTGAATTCATGGGACGGCACCTTGGCGATGTAATTGCTAACCTGATCTCGTTAACGGATGGTCTTGTTGTGATGGGTGGCGGGATTGCAGGCGCCGACCGGTTTTTCATGCCGGCCATTATGAAAGAGCTGGGAAATCAGTTTGATTTCCGAAAGGACGATCCCATCCCTCGATTGATCCAGAAGGTATTCAATCTGAATGATGATTCAGGTATTAAAGGTCTCACCGAAATTAGTGGTAAATACATTGATCTCCCGGGATCTGACCAACAGGTCTATTATGACCAGCTTCCCAAGGTGGGTATAGGGACCAGTCGCATCGGAACCAGCAGAGCCATCTCCCTGGGTGCTTATGCATTTGCTTTGAATCAGCTGGAAAACTAATCCCTTACATGTGAACTATCTTGCTGCAATGGAAATGGAGCTTCTTAAAATCGACAGGAATCAGATTTCAATCAATGCCAAGGATCTTTCATCCATTCTTGGAACTTCCGGTGGGGAAATGGATCAACATACAATGGAACTCATTGAAAAATACATTGTTGAGTGCAAGGAGATCATGACACCAATGGGTGGATATGTCCTGTTCGAAGCTGATGGTCTGGAATTAAAAGAGGAGATTGAAATTGAAGGCATGCGGTTCCATATTGGAAAGATCCTCAAACGGATGCTCAGAAGTTCTGAGCGATACGCCCTTTTTGCAGTAACTGCCGGACCGGAGCCTGAAAGATTATCAAAATCGTTCATGGACAGCAACCAGTTTCTGGAAGGATACATTGTTGACCTGATCGGTTCCGGAATCGTTGATTCGGTGGCCTCTCAACTGCACCAGCACATCAAGAACCATGCTGAGGATCATGGAAAGAAGACGACCAACCGGTATAGTCCCGGATACTGTTCATGGGATGTGGCCGAACAACAGAAACTGTTCAGCTTGTTACCAGATGGTTGCTGTGGGATTACCCTGACCGAATCATCCCTGATGTCTCCCATCAAATCGGTGAGCGGCATCATTGGCATTGGAACCTCTGTGAAGTATGAGGATTTCACCTGCGAAATCTGTCCCATGAAAAATTGTCTGTTCCGAAAAACCCTGACTTAAAGGTACTTCTCACTCTCCTGAATAAGTTTTCATTCCAAAATTAAAATGGTCTGAAGGGATTCGTTCCTCCTCCATCATGCGACCTAACTGTTCCGCAATATCGGGATGTGCCTCCGCCACATTTTCCTTTTCTAAAGGATCGTTAGTCAGGTTATAGAGTTCCAACGGGCCATCAGGATCTTTGCCCACATTTAGTCTTACAGCCTTCCATCCATCTTTTAACAGGGCCTGTTTTCCTCCCCGCTCGTGAAACTCCCAGTAAAGAGATATATGTGCGGATTGTTCCTCTTGCAGCAGTGTTGGCAGGAACGATATACCGTCGGTCTCCTTCAATTCAAAGCCGGCTATTTCGGCCACCGTGGGCAACACATCCCAAAATGCTGAAATGTGATCCGAAACCTCTCCTCCTTCAACCGTACCTGGCCACGAAACGATAAAGGGCACTCTTATCCCGCCTTCATAAAGATCTCTTTTCACCCCCCTCAATCCACCACTGCTGTTGAAAAATTCCGGGTCGGCTCCTCCCTCCTGGTGCGGACCATTATCACTGGTAAACATCAGGATGGTATTCTCGGCAATGCCCAGCTCTTCAAGGGTACTTACAATCTGTCCCACATAAGTATCAATCCTGTGTATCATGGCCGCAAACGTGGCATGCGGATGCTCCTGACTGCAGTACATTCCAATGACCATGCCGGGACCATAATTTGCACCCGGCCTTCCCACATAAGGCTCTTCCGGATATTTTCCAATGTAATGATCAAAGATTTCATCTTCAGGTACTATAAGTTCGGCATGCGGGATGACGATCGGCACATAGGCAAAAAAACTTGTGTCACGATTATTCCTTATAAAATCGATGGTTTTCTGCTGGATCACATCCGGGGCATAGGTAACTGTACTGCTCCAGTCGTTTCCCTCAAGGAAATGTTTCTTTTCATTGTCCCAGAGGTATTCCGGGTAATAACGGTGAGCGTAACGCTGACAATTGTAGCCAAAAAACCGGTCAAATCCCTGTTTCACCGGATCACCTTCCGAGCCGGGGAATCCCAGTCCCCATTTCCCGAAAGCTCCGGTCACATACCCGGCCTCCTTTAGTAATTCTGCCATAGTAACAGCCGACTC
>JAUVKN010000265.1 GCA_030596245.1 Bacteroidia bacterium
TAACCAGTTTGCATTGATTCTTGCTTCAGCCGTTGCAGGCATTATTGCAATCTTCCTGGGAGTAAAATGGACCCATATCCAGGAAAGCATGGTAAAAAGCATAAGCTCAGCCATGCCCTCCATCCTGATCCTACTGATGATTGGAGCTCTGGCGGGTACCTGGCTTCTGAGTGGCGTCGTTCCCACACTGATCTACTACGGGCTGAAAGTGTTCCATCCAAAAATCTTCCTTTTTGCCACAGTGATCATTGCCGGGATGGTCTCTTTGGCCACAGGGTCCTCCTGGTCAACCGTGGCCACCGTTGGAATTGCGCTTATCGGCGTAGGCCAGGCCCTGGGTATTAACGAGGGCGTCATAGCTGGGGCAGTGATTTCAGGTGCATATTTCGGGGATAAGATGTCGCCGCTATCTGATACCACCAACCTTGCACCAGCCATGGCAGGGACGGACCTCTTTACCCACATCAGGTATATGACCATCACTACAGTGCCGGCCATGTCAGTCACCCTGATCATCTTCCTTGTGATCGGATTCACGTACAAATTTGAATCTACCCCGGGCGATATTGAGGTGGTCCTGGAAGCCATTGAATCCAAATTCAGGATCACCCCCTGGCTCATGCTGGTGCCAGCTTTCCTGATTTTCATTATCGTCAAAAAAATACCTCCTCTGCCTGCCTTGCTGGCCGGTTCATTGATGGGGGCACTATTTGCCATCATCTTTCAGCCCCACCTTGTAAGAGAAGTTGCCCTGGGACTCGACAGTACAACCTCCTCCTTTTTCAAATCGTCCTACCTGACAGTGATGCAATCCATTTTCGGAGATATCTCTATCACCACCTCTAATGATATGGTAAATGAATTGCTCTCAAGTACGGGCATGAGAGGCATGTTGAACACCATCTGGCTGATCCTTTCAGCCATGGTATTCGGGGGGGCCATGGAATCTGCCGGACTCCTGGTGAAGATTACCAGCTCGGTGATCCGCTGGGCCCAATCCACCGGTTCGCTGGTCACCACCACCATTGCCACAAGTATCTTCTTCAATATAACCGCATCGGACCAGTACATTGCTATTGTGGTCCCCGGACGCATGTTTGCAGACACCTACAAGAAACGTGGATTAAAACCGGAAGTGCTGAGCCGCACCCTGGAAGACGGAGGGACCATCACCTCAGTGCTGGTTCCCTGGAACACCTGCGGCGCCACCCAATCCCGGGTACTGGGCGTCCCCACCATGGAATACGTCCCCTACGCTTTCTTCAACTTCTTAAGCCCCCTCTTCAGCATCCTCTTCGCCTATTTAAATTACCGGATCAGAAGGTATGGTGATGACGAGCCCGCAACCAAGTCAATGAGTGAGGAGGAAAAGTTAGATTTTTAATGTTCCAGAAAAGTATGTTCTTGCAACATGGTTATTCCCTTCGGGAACCGAGCCTGCGAGCTCAGCGGAAGCTAAAAATCCCATGTCGCTACAAAAACACTTTCCAGAACAGGTAAAGGAATTCTTTCATTAATAAATCTCAGGATACTTTTCGGGATTTGATTCGTGCATAATCTGGTACACGACTTCAAACACATCCTCTGCATTGGGATTTGAGAAGTAATCTCCATCGGAACCGTAAGCAGGTCTATGGTCCTGGGCAGTAATGGTAACTGGTTCAGAGTCCAGGAAAAAATAGGCCTTTTGTTCTTCCAATACTTTTTGCATCATATAAGCGGTGGCCCCACCTGGTACATCTTCATCAAAAAACACCACCCTGCCTGTTTTTTTCACCGAGTCAATGATTGAGTGTTTCAGATCGAAAGGTAGCAAGGTCTGAACATCAATGACTTCCATATGGATGTCAAACTCTTCCAACTGTTCTGCAGCCTTACTGGCTATCCTCACACAGGATCCATAGGTTACTACTGTTACATCGTTGCCTTCAACAATAACCTCAGGGACTCCCAGGGGTATTCGGAATTGTCCCATATTATTCGGCCTGTAATCTCTCAGACCATAAACCTTCAGGGGCTCAATAACCAGGGCAGGATCATCACCCTGAAGTAATGTGTTGTACATCCCGGCAGCCTGAGTCATATTTCTTGGAACACAGACATGCAGCCCCCTGATCGAATTAATGACCATGCTGAGGGGAGAACCAGAGTGCCAGATCCCTTCCAAACGATGACCCCGGGTACGGATGATTAGCGGTGCAATTTGAGCTCCTTTAGTGCGCCAGTGCAGCGTGGCCAGGTCATCACTAATGGTCTCCAGTGCATATAGCAGATAATCGAAATATTGTATCTCAGCAATGGGACGCAATCCTCGCAGGGCCATCCCTACACCTTGGCCAACAATTGTAGTTTCCCTGATTCCTGTATCAGTAACCCGTAGCTCTCCATATTTTTCCTGCAGGCCCTCCAGGCTCTTATTTACATCCCCGATCTTTCCAGTATCCTCTCCAAAAATCACGATCCTGGGATCCTCTTTTAAAAGGGCATCAAAATTGTCTCTGATGATCTCTCGACCAGTAAGTCTTTCTGAACTTTTTCCGTATGTGGCTGGTATGGGTTCAACTGTCAATGGAGATCGATCGGTTTCAGAATATAAATGTGAACTGTAACGTTTGCGGTTTTCTTCTTTATAATTAGAAAGCCACGTGGAAATTGAGGCTTGAAACTCTTGACGGACGGGGCACGAAGTGCACATGTGTCGCATGATGCGCTTGGCCGTCCCCTGGATATCCCGTCGGACAGGATACATGATCCGTTTCAGATCACGACTCAAAATACCAAGTTTGTCCACCCCTTCCTTTTCACACTGACAGGTTCGATTATCAATGATCTTTAATAATTCATCCCGTTCCTGATAAATGGGATCAATGTAATTCTTCCAGGCAGTATCCCTGGCTTCCTTTGCCTCAGTGGAAACTTTCTCCTTGATAACTGAAAGTTCAGCATCAGAAGCAAGACCTGACTCTAGAATCCACTCTTCCATCTTCAAGATAGGATCATGGGCTGATTCCCATTCCAACCGTTCCTTTGATTTATATCGCTCATTGCTACCAGATGTGGAGTGCCCCATGGGTTGGATCATCTCATCCACATGAAATAGAACCGGTACATGTTCCTTCCGGCACTTTTTCACCCCCTCAGCAAAAATCTTGACCATTTCCTGGTAATCCCAACCCTTCACCCTGTATATGAGGATTCCATTGGTTCCATTTTTCTTTTTAAAGCCCTCCAGAGCCTCGGAAACGCTTGCTTTTACAATTTGTTTGTCCTTTGTCACCGAAATTCCATACCCATCATCCCAAACTGCCATTGCAATGGGGATCTGTAATACCGCAGCTGCATTCATGGCCTCAAAGAAATGGCCTTCAGCTGTGCTGGCATCACCAATTGTCCCGAATGCTACTTCGTTTCCCCCGCGCGAGAATTGAGTCATCTCGGCAAGCTGTTTGTTTTCCCTGAACAGTTTGGAAGCATATCCCAGACCCACCAATCGGGGCATTTGTCCGGCCGTTGGTGAAAGGTCGGCACAGGAATTCTTCATTTCAGCCAGGTTATTCCAACTTCCATCAGGATTAATGCTACTTGTTGCAAAATGATTGTTGAAGTTTCTTCCGGCACTGCCCGGATTGACCGTTTCATCGGTGTGACCATATATCTGGTAAAAGAATTGTTCTGCATTGGTGATGCCAGTGGCCATCATAAATGTGTGATCGCGGTAATAGCCTGACCTCCAGTCTCCTTTTTGAAAGTTTTTAGCCATGGCTATCTGGGCTACCTCCTTGCCATCACCAAAGATCCCGAATTTGGCCTTTCCCGAAAGCACTTCCTTGCGGGCAAGCAGCGCAATCTCCCTGCTTAACAAGGCCAGTTCAAAATCGGCCAGTACCTCCTCTTTCTTAAAACCAATAGACTTTTCTGACATGCCAAATAATTTCCTGATTTCCACAAAAACCAGCAGTGTTTATTATTTTTACTTCAGAATTTGACATTCATTCAGACAAAAGAAATTCTTTATTGTTCAGATGTTTTTAAAGATCCTTATTATCGCAATGGTCCTCCTCAGCCTCTCCATGCTGGGAATGATGCTCAACATCCTGATAAAGAAGAAAGGAAAGTTCCCTGCCTCCATGGTTGGACACAACCGCGACATGCATAAACTGGGCATCAGTTGTGTGAAACACGAGGAGATCCAGTGCCACAACAAAAAGTTAAAGAAAACAAAAGATTGCGCAGGGTGTCAACAACTGGTTTGATCGGTTGTTATACCTCTGAAAGAGGATTATCTTGTCTGGGTTTAGCTCAGGATAATTGCGATTGAAAAGATCAAAGAAGGGAGAACAATGCTGAAGATATTTCTAATCTCTATCATACTTGTGGGAATTGCATTTGTAGGGCTGGGCATTCGTCTCCTGCTGGACCGCAATGTTGAATTCTCGGGAGGAAGATGCCAGGTTACCCCTGATGGATTAAAGGAGCAGGGAATTTCGTTTGGTTGCGGAGCCGGTAACTGCGCTTCGGAGGAAGAAAAACCCTGATAGTGAGTGTTATATTTAGTCGGGGTAAACCTCAAATTCGACCGCCTCAGCATTGTCTGAATCACCCGAATACCTTTCATTATTTGGTTGAAACTCAGGTACAATTTCTAACATCCTTTTTATCAATTCGCGATCATGCATTGATTGAAATGAATAGAGTAATTTATGAATCTTTGAAAGGACCTCCTTGTAATTAAGCCAGGCTACTTCAGCAACTTTAACCTTCGAATTATACGTAGGTAAAGTTTTCTCTCTATTTGCAAGCAACTCTTCATAAAGCTTTTCTCCTGGTCGCAGTCCAGTATATTCAATCATAATATCCTGATCAGGAATATACCCTGAAAGCCTAATCATCCGTTGAGCAAGATCTGCAATCTTTACAGGTTGCCCCATATCAAACACAAAGATTTCTCCTCCCAGGCCCATAAAACCAGCCTCCAGGACCAACTGACACGCCTCAGGTATTGTCATAAAATAACGAGTAATCTCTGGATGTGTAACTGTAACGGGGCCTCCACCCTCTATCTGTTTTTTGAATATTGGGATTACAGAGCCGTTCGAGCCCAAAACATTACCAAATCGTGTGATGATAAAACTGGTACGATTACCTGGCGTTAAGGACCTTGATCTCAAGATCATTTCACACATCCGCTTTGATGCCCCCATCACATTAGTAGGATTCACGGCTTTATCAGAAGAAACCATTACAAATTTCTTAATCCTATATTTTATCGCAAGTTTTGTCAATACAATTGTGCCTCCTACATTGACACGAATGGCCTCATGCGGATTCTCCTCCAATAATGGTACATGTTTATAGGCAGCTGCATGAAAAATAATTTCTGGTTGGTATTCCTTAAAAACACGATCCATTTTCACCTGGTCAGTCACATCAGCAAGTATTGTTCTAATTGGCGCATGAGCAAAATACTCCTGAAGTTCATTTTCCATGTGGAACATAGGAGTTTCAGCATTGTCAACAAGTACAAGTCTTCCAATCCTAAACCTTGTTAGTTGTCTCACGATTTCAGATCCAATGGATCCAGCAGCTCCTGTCACAAGAATGGTTTTTTCTCGTAGTCCACTCTCAATAATTTTCATGTTAAGCTGAATCGGGTCTCTGCTAAGAAGATCCTCAACTTCAATTTTGTTCAACTGATTCAACTGGAACTGACCATTAAGCCATTTATTTACAGCAGGTACCTCAAGCACTTCAAGTCCAAGATCCACTGCAAATCTATATATTTCACTCTTTTCATTTGGAGGTAAAGTCTGAATGGCAAAAATCATGGTATTAATCTTGCGGCTCTCCAAAAATTCCTTTGTAAGTTTTTTTGGGCTGAAGACGTATATCCC
>JAUVKN010000012.1 GCA_030596245.1 Bacteroidia bacterium
GTACAATTTCTCCTGATCTTCATCCCAATGGGATGTGGAGTCGCGGGTAAGAAAGTAGACATAATAGCGGCCCGGGTAAAGGAAATCGAATCTGAATTCGCCTGTAACCCCTGTTATAGTTCTGTCACCCAATGCATTATCATTTCCATATAGCACAAATACATCCTCATCCACCGCAGGCTTCTGGTAAATGAGAGCAGAATAATCATCATTATGAAACTGTTCAATGATGGTACCGGAGATGGATCCCGTACCACCCTGTCCCTCATTTTTCTCACATGATGAAAGCAGGCATATGGTGGTTAACAATAATAAAACAATAACCACCCTTGAGAATGGTTTTATCCAGTAGAAAACAGATGACATGCGTTGTTTTTTAATTCTGTAAATTCAAATATAGCAAAAACCTTTCCTAATTAATTCATTGCACCTGAAACATACTAACATACCTCCCTGCTCTCAAAACATAGATTCCTGGATAGAGTTTAGAAATGTCCAGTCGGGATTTGAATCTCTCCGTAAATACCTTTTGGCCAATTGAGTTATAGATGACTACCTCCAAAGGTTCCTCTCCCCTGATATCAATTTGAATGAATTCTGAAGCCGGATTTGGATAGATTTGAAATTGCTCTTCCTGGTCCTCTGTGATCTCAGACACTATTACCTGGTTGGAAATGTTGTAAGTGGGAATCATTGATCTGAAATTGCCGGTTCCGTTAGGCCATCGGCCAAAACTAACATCACTCTCCTGAGATCCATAGATAAACTGGTCCACAATCCGGCCACCGCCATCACTCAGAATAATTTCTTCACCATCAGCTGATAATTTGAAATTGCTGTGCAACTTACCCTGTTCAGGATCATTGTCGGCCCAAATGGTCAGGTAGCCAGAAGGCTGCACAGAAACATCTGGAAAAGTCCATTTGGCAGGCTCTCCCGAATCATCGCTTATATGATATCCCAGCAAAGATATGGGTTTATCTGAAAGATTATGGATCTCGATCCAGTCATCAAACTCGCCATTTTCGTCACCAATTGTGCCATTATTGGAAGCTAGAAATTCGTTCAATACAAGGTCCGACAACGGGGTTTCAGCAACGTTAACCTGATAGATAAATACATCATATTCCGCCCCTTCGGGCATATAGGTAACACTCTTTTGACCATTATCAGCCACAGCTTCAATATAATACCTTACATATCCACCTGCAGGAACATGAGGAAGGATACCGGTAAAAACTCCATCACCGGCAGCACCATCACTGTCAATGCCATCATCATTCATTGCAACACTTGTAAAGTTTCCCGTCAGGCCAGTCCCAAAATAAAGGTTGACCGAATGAATGCCGCTGTCATGGGTTGCCATGGCGGTTACCAATGCCTCCTGACCGGCATGGGGAGCTGCCCATTCAACTCCCTCAACCATATGTTTTACATCCAGTATTTCAGGTGAAAGCCGGTTAATCAATGAATCGGAATAGATAAATGCTTTTCGCTCTATTATAAACCTCCGCAGATCACCCACGAGCCGAAGATGCCGGTTGTAGGGGAAGTCGATTTTAGGGTCACTGTATACATGTGAAGAGATCATCGCGGAATAACCATCAATAAGAGCCCCTGCCATCTCTGCATTATAACATTCGTCCAGTATTGTTCTCACATGTGCAAGGTAGCGTTGCCTCAGTTCCGGCACACTCAACAGTCTGTTCAACAAAGGATAGTTCTCCTCTTCAAAATTGTAAAAGGGTGACCATTCCACATTCCTCAGTGACATGGCCGAGTTGCCGTCAAATTCCAGTGGGATCATGAGACCAGTTTCTTCATCGAGATACAAATAGTAATCCATCTTTCCCTTATGGATATAGCTGTCATCATCCGAAAAAACAATTTCATGTGCAAGGAACCATATGGTACCATCGATTTGCAAATAATTACTCAGTGAATCGTATAAAAGGTCCGGCGAAACATTGTTCAGCACATCGCAAACCCTCACCAGGTAATCCCATGGATTATCCAAACCGGAACTTTTCAGGGTATAGTACTCCTGATATTTTGATATGGTATCACCCAGCCAGTTAAGAGCGGCGGTTCCATCTCCCCAGTTGGGAGCAGGTGGCGTTTCTACTGTGCTTTTTAGTGCAATCTCTTCCTGCTCATACCATGCAGGCACATCGGCCCTCCATCGAGCACCATCGCTGTTCATGAACCACTCCCTGATAAAATCGCCGTTCAGCTGCTGAATATTGGTATAGAGGCCCCAATCCTCCTCGTTCAAAAACAACCGGATAAAATTTCCCCTGACAGCCGGCATATGTTCCCTGCTTAGTCGGGCATATAAAACCTCCTTCATGAAAGAAGCATCCTGAAAAGCATTGTTAAAATTAAAGGTGTTGTACCCCTCGATATCCTGTCCCTCTATCAATTCGTCCAATTTCACATCAAAGGAAAGTTTTTCCGATTCCTCCTTCTCTGGTTTGGTGTAGGAGGTTTGCCCCTTAAACTGTACTGCCACACTATCATAAGTTTGTTGATCATATGTGAGTCTTGCCAGTACATAATAAGGGGTATTATAATTCAGTTTCATTTGCTCCCAGAAACCAGGATCATAAAAATCCAGGTAAACTGACCTGACAAGCATTTCATCATAAAACCCACTGCTCTCAACTCCACCCAGGCTCAAACGTCTTTTATCTTCCGAGAAACTAAAGTTTTCAGGTAATGACTGAGACATCAAATGGTCCGGGAGGATAATCAATGTCAGAAGAATCAAAACCAAACCACAAAAACAATGGTTTATCCTCAATTGCATATCAAGTGAAAGCTTTCATTATTCACACATTTGACGGCAGGAAGCAATATTAGTTTAATTTCGGGTTCTTTTTATGGATGGTTGTAACAAATGTTACCAATATATCTTATCTATAACCTGCATCTTTGTACCATCAAACAAGCAATAAAACTTTTACTCTTTCAAACTTTTAGACTATGCTGCGAGAAGTTGTTAAAATCGATGAAGAATTATGTGACGGATGTGAACAGTGTATCCCAAACTGTCACGAGGGAGCACTCCAGATGATCGATGGAAAGGCAAGACTTGTAAGTGACCTCATGTGCGATGGTCTGGGTGCATGCCTGGGTCACTGCCCCCAGGGAGCCATCACCATTGAAAAACGAGAGGCGGAGCCCTACGATGAAACCAAAGTAATGGAGATCATGGTGGAAAAAGGGGGAAACACGGTGGTTGCCCACCTGCTCCATCTTAAGGAACACAATGAGATGGAATTTCTCAAAGAGGGAGTCCACTATTTGAATGAACACGAAAATGAAATAGAATTTAATATCAAAGATGTGATGAGCAGAGTACACCATGCCAAAGTAGAAGAAGAACAACTTGCTTGCGGTTGTGCGGGATCAGAGGCCAGGAGTTTCAACCCACAATCGGCAGTTATGGCATCTGGTGCAGTGGCTACTGGTCAGGCCGGAGCAATGGCTGCCGGATCATTTACCGTAGCCGGTATTCAGGGTGAACAACCTTCAGAATTGAGGCAGTGGCCCGTTCAGATGCACCTGATCAATCCCATGGCCTCCTATTTCCAGCAGGCCGATCTTGTCCTGGCAGCAGATTGCGTAGCATTCTCAGTGGGCAATTTTCATTCAAAATGGCTGAGGGGAAAAAGCCTGGTCATCGCCTGCCCCAAACTCGATTCCGGACTCGATTCCTATGTTTCCAAACTCAAATCTTTGATAGATGATGCAAAAATCAATACCTTAACGGTGATGATGATGCAGGTACCCTGTTGTGGTGGATTGCTGCAGATGGTAAAAGCAGCCACAGCAAATTGCGAGAGGAAAGTGCCGGTAAAAACGGTGATTGTCGGGGTAGAGGGCGAGATCCTGCAGGAAGAATGGGTGTAAAATGTATCAGAAACTGACCAAGACAGAATGAGGGGATACAAATCATTTAGGCTGCCACTGCTTGTATTCCTGCTCACCGTATTCCTGCTCACCTTTGTCCATATTAAGGTGGAAAATCCCCTGTTGTTGTTGGAAAGATTTGTGAAGGGAGGCGGATGGATTGAAATCGCACTGATAGGGTTATACGGTTCCATCGTAGCATACAAGATGCAGGATCCCGGTAAGGTCCAGAAATGGAGAAAATACACCTGGTTTGCCTTTTCTGTACTCTTTTTCTCACAGCTGTTCCTTGGACTCATCGGTTTTGAGAGATTCCTGATGACAGGGAAACTACACCTTCCGGTTCCTGCCATGATCCTGGCCGGCCCCATCTACAGGGGACACACATCTATGATGTCCATTCTGTTCGTGAGTACACTGATCCTGTCTGGCCCTGCCTGGTGCAGTCACCTCTGTTATTTTGGGGCCATTGACGGACTGGCCTCCGGAGGGAAAACACGCAGGGGTCCCATACGGAACAAATGGGCCCTGAAATCCACAATGATGATCCTGGTAATTCTTGCTGCCTTAGTACTGAGGTGGATGCAGGTACCCATTCTCACATCCACAATTATAGCGCTGGGATTTGGAGTGATCGGACTCGGGGTAATCTTTCTTATTTCCCGAAAGGAAGGCAGAATGGTGCATTGCACCTCTTACTGTCCCATTGGGACTGTTGTGAACCTGACCCGTTTTGTGAATCCGTTCAGGATGTATATCGACAACAACAGCTGTACAAATTGCATGGTCTGTACCAGCTTCTGTAAATATGATGCACTAAACAAATCAGATATTGTTAACAGGAAACCGGGACTTACCTGTACCCTTTGTGGTGATTGTGTTTCATCCTGCCATGCCGGTTCCATAAAATATAAATTCCTCAGGCTGTCACCCACAGCAGCCAGGAACCTCTACCTGCTTATCACCATTGCCCTCCACGCCTCTACCATGGCACTTGCACGTATTTGAAGATATTTCACTACTTTTAGGTAAGAACCCCGAGGCCCTGTCATGAACCAGATCCACAATTTCCTTGAAAACTCAGTCGGGATCAGTCCCGAGAACCAGACTAAGATCTTTTATTCTATTATAATCCTTCTGGTGCTTGGAGGAATTCGATTTGCCATCCTGAGAATCGTATGGAGGTTCACAGAAGACCCTAAGTCCAGGTATACCTGGAGGCGGGCTATTTCATTTACCGTTGGCTTTCTGACAGTTATCCTTATCGGTAGTGTATGGATCAAAGCCATCGGTCAGTTCGGAACCTTTCTTGGTTTACTAACTGCCGGTCTGGCCATTGCTTTGAAAGATTTGCTGACCAACATTGCAGGCTGGATCTTTATCCTGGCCCGAAAACCCTTTAGTTTGGGGGATCGCATCCAGATCGGTGAACATTCAGGGGATGTGATCGATCTCCGGCTGTTCCAGTTTACCCTCCTGGAGATTGGAAACTGGGTCGATGCCGATCAGAGTACCGGAAGGATCATCCATATCCCCAACGGCATCGTATTCACCAAGACCCAGGCCAATTACAGTGCAGGATTCAAATTCATCTGGAATGAGATGCCAGTGCTGGTCACCTTTGAAAGCAACTGGAGATTGGCCAGGGATCTTCTGCAGAAAATCGTGAGCGAACATACAGAAGATCTCTCTGCCGATGCTGAGAGGAAGATCATTGAAGCCAGTAAAAAATATATGATCTTCTACCAGTACCTGACCCCCATTGTTTATACATCCGTAAAAGATAGCGGTATCCTCCTCACCATGAGATACATTTGTGATGCCCGCAGACGCCGGATCACCGAACATGAGATCTGGGAAGACGTGCTTAAGGCATTTGCAAAAAGCAAAGAGATCGAATTTGCCTATCCCACACAACGCTTCTTCGCACGACCGGGCGAAAAAGATGATTCACCGTTGTAGCAATACTACCACATTACAAAATTTCCAATACCACAACTGATCTGGCAGGAAGAGTTAATTCTACACGACCCTTCTGAACTTTTGCATCTTTGAATTCTGCCGGCATCACCTCCCGGGAATTTTCAAAAGTGTTGTAACTGTTCATGCGCTCTGAAGTCAGGATGGTGCCCTTCACCCTCTTTTCATCGGACCCGCGAAGATCGATTGAAAGAGGAAGGGAGTTTTCCGGATCGATGTTCACCAGCGACAGATGGATGATTCCATCTCTATCCTTTGAAGCACTAATGCTAACAGCCAGTAGTGAATCATCACCGAAATTGTACGCTGGACTTTCAAAGGAGAGTGGTAACATGGTTGCATCGTGATGCACCTTGTACATATCATATATATGATAGGTTGGGGTAAGCATCATCTTCTCTCCTTCGGTAAAAATAAGGGCCTGGAGCACATTGATGGTCTGGGCAATATTGGCCATTTTGACCCTTTTGCAACGGTCATTCAGATAATTGAGCGTGAGTGCTGCCACCAGTGCATCCCGCATGCTGTTCTGTTGAAACAGGAAACCAGGATTGGTACCGGGTTCCACATTGTACCAGGTTCCCCACTCATCAAATACCAGGTCCACACGATGATCCGGATCATACCTGTCCATAATGTCCATATGGCGGTCAATGACCTCCTCAACCCTGAGACAACGTTTTAATACATCAAAATAAAGATCCTCGCCGAATTCAGTGGCAGATCCTTTATTGCTCCAGTTGGTTGTATAATAGTGCAATGACAAACCATCCATCATACGGTGCGGAATCTTCTTCATCAGGATCTCTGTCCAGTTGAGATCCGCCGAATTGGCTCCACCTGCAATCTTATAGAGACGGTTCTTACCATAGCTCCTGCAAAATGTAGCATACCTTCTGTATTGATCGGCGTAAAAATCAGCTGTCATATTTCCCCCGCACCCCCAGTTTTCATTTCCCACGCCCCAGTACTTCACACCCCAGGCTTGTTCCCTTCCATTCACCCGTCTCAGGTCTGCCATGGGACTGATCCCGTCAAAATTCAGGTATTCAACCCACTGGGACATCTCCTGAACACTTCCACTGCCCACATTGCCGCATATCACAGGCTCGGTTCCCAGTTGCTCACAAAGATCCATGAACTCGTGGGTGCCAAAACTGTTGTCTTCGGTAACACCACCCCAGTGGGTATTGACCATTTTCGGTCTTTCCGATGCCGGTCCGATCCCATCCATCCAGTGATACTCATCGGCAAAGCATCCACCGGGCCACCTCAGGTTGGGAATATTGATTTTCCGGAGGGCATCCACCACATCATTTCGTATACCATTTGTATTGGGTATCTCAGAATCCATGCCCACCCAATATCCTCCATAGATACAGTGTCCCAGGTGCTCTGAGAAATGTCCGTAGATATGCCGGCTAATAATCTCCTTGCCCTGATCGGTATTGATGATGACAGTGGCCTGTTGATCATCCTGGCCTGATTGTGACTTCCCCGTCGTGCTGAAAAGCACCAGGGACAAAACGAGTACTGATTGAAGTTTTATCATAGGATTCTCAAGATACTGAAAATCCTGCTATCAAATGATGGGCGAGGCGACCGATCTTACAACTAATGGGTTTTTGTCATGGAAGAGGGTACGGCTATGATAAAGTCCGCCTTCCCTTTTGAATCCTCCTCAAGTTCGTCCAGGTTGTCCTGTGACACCGTGGAGATGGTAACAATTTTCAAATCCGGATTGGCCCTTTGGAGGAACCAGTTCATACTTTCAAATTCATCCGAGTGGTACGCTCCGTGGTAGTGAATAAAGAGCTCTCCCTGTTGCCAGTTCTCCAGGATAAAATGTGTCATGGTGGCATCCTTGATGGCCTGTGCATCGGCCAGGTTAATGCTGCCATGACCCGTTGGACCCTCTCCGTGGATCAACTGGTTATAACAATTGAGTGAGGTGTCATACTCCAGAGGAAGCGGGGCAATGAACCGTTTTGCCTCATCGCTTAAACTATCCAGCTTAACGACTCCCTGTTTGAAAACTGTATTGGCATACCTCCTGGGTATATTGGTGGCAATAAACTTCAGTTCGTTCTCCTTTGCCAGCAAAACCAGTGGCTTGTAATCTGTCTTGTAGTTCTTCCATAACCTTGCCTCCTCTTCGAATTTGGCCTCAGAGATCAGTCCGGAAAAGTACTCATCCAGGATCATCTGGTTATCGGACTCGAACATCTCAGCCCCCAGCACCAGGTCTTCCCCTTTGATTTCATGCAAATCCCGGCTAATTTCAAGCTGCAGCCAGTGTGATATGGAGTTGTTGTGAAGTTCACCGAACAGTACCACATCGGCATCGGAGGCGGCTTCCACCATTTTCTCATATTTTACCTTTTTTCCATCCTCCCTGAATAGCCTGTAAGCCTGTTTCTGGGTAAATGCAGTTACTGCCATGGATGCCAGGAGGAGGAATGCAAACACCTTCTTCCCTGCTCTTCTCTGTTCAATTATCATAGTCAATCATTTATTTAAGGAATCAAAAGTAACTCTATTCCATCTTGTCCAGCAATATTGCATTGAACAACAGCTTGAATGAGGTCTGTGTCGAGGCCCTGAACTGGGGATTGAATCCATAGAACACAAACTGGCCCTTTCCCTTTTTCATCCAGATCATGGCAGCCTGGTTGCCCATCTTCTCTTCATTGGAAGCGTACCCGCTCATGAGGATCTCCTTTTCCGGGTAAGTACCAATCACACGCCGGTCCATGTCAAACATTGGAATCGAGGTTCGGAAAACGGGCCGACCACGAGAAAATACGCCTATACTTTCCGGCATTCCCAGTGTGAGCGGATGATCACCGTTCAAATTGATCTTTACCAGACTTCCGGCAACATACAGCCCCGCTTTGGTAAGCTCCGGAGAGATATCCCTGAATGGGAGCTGGAACTCCTCCTCCTCATCCTTCTGTTTGATCTTCAGAATTCCTTCAAAGAGATTGGCCGACCTGCCCCAGGCAAGAATAATCCCACCCTGGTCACTAAAGGTCATCAGCTTTTCAAATCCCTTCTTATCCATCCCCTTCACATAGTCGGGGTGGTAACTGCCCATGTAATAGGAATCACCTGACTTACGCTTTCCGGTCATCAGGATGGACTTGTCATTGTCAGGAAAGATGATCACATCAAATTTGTCGGCAAGATCCTTTTCCGGAAACTGATCGGGGTGCAGCACAGTAAATGGAATGTGATAGGTATCAAACACGTACCTGGTCCATCCGGCATCCATGTCATGAAAATAGGTCTCCACCAGGGCAATACGTGGTAATTCCAGCAAAACACTCTTCAGGGTCCGCTTGTCTGAGATCAGACCCGGCTGAAAAGGAAGTGCTTCCAATACTGCTTCCCAGTCTCCTTTTTTCTTTGAATCATGGTAGATGATGAAACTTCCTTTACCATAGCTAACTGCCTTCATTTCAACAGCCTCCTTTAGTCGCTCTACCTTTAATCCCAGTTCCAGAGCGTTAAATGCTGCCCTGTAAGATTCATTGGCTGAGACCGGCACCACCATGGCATGTACTTCCATTTCCAAGGGTTCAGAGAGGTCATATTCGCCATCAATGACGCTTAGTTTAGCTTCCAGTTCCTTACTTCTGGTATCGATCTCATGGGATGTCACATACCTGTGCAGGGGAAGGGACCAACTGGTGATATCATAGGGTTTGATCAAAATACCACCAGGTGTATAGTGTCGTTCCGGGAACTCCTGTGCCTCCAGCACCTCTTTAATAAAAGCCCTGAATGGTTGGGCCAGCGGAATAACCACATCACCCGACTTGTAAAGTTTACCATCCAACTCCATCTCACCGGTCAGTTCATAAACCTCCACCCCATGTTCCTTCATCAGGTTGACCAGGTTAACCAGTTCTCCCGGATCGTGCTGCTTCTCAGGCATAATATAGTAATATGGTGCTTCAGTTCTCCCCTTCTCCACCTGCTCCCTGCACATCCTGTTCCTGAAGTCCAGTATATCCTCCCTGTAAAGGGAAGCGGTTTTGATAATTGACATGGTGGATACAATTTCATATTCCACGATATCGCCCAGACGCCACCACCCCCCCTCCCAGGGCAGCAGCATGTTGATGCTTTTCTTGTATTCGGAAAGCCCCTTCCCTGATACCCTGAGTTCTGTAGGCTCAATGTAGATGGGAGTGGCAGTTCGCGCACTGGCTGCCTCGGTAAGGAATCCAATCACATTTTTCCAGATACAGGTTTCTGTGGACCCGGGCCAGTAGTCATCGAAAACGTAGTGCTGGGATACGCCTGCCAGACCCTCGGCTGTCATATCAGTGGCCATGTGTTGTCCAAATACTCCGCCCCAGTGAAATACACCTGCCGGTACGTTCTCTGCAACCGGATCATGGTTGGGTGGGACAAAATATCGTGTTCCTGTGGATCCCATCTGGTGCTTCTCGACCATCACCTGAGGAAACCAGGTCTGGTTATAGATCCTTGCAATGGCCCTGTTATCATCCTGCGTAAGGATCACAAAGTCCCGGTTGTTATCGTGCCCCACATATTTATGATAGACCTGTGGAAGGGAGGCTCCTTCGTATTTGGTCCCCCGGTTCTTTTTATAGTTCTCCACAATCATATCCATTCCGTCGGGATTGTGACAGGGTACCATCATGTATACCACATTGTTGAGCCATTCCAGCTTCTTCTCATCGGTGGTGGTTGCAAAATCGTAGGCAATCAGTGATGACGACTGGGAAGGTCCCACCTCTGTTGAGTGCATGGAAAGGGTGGCAAGTACAAATACCTTTCCCTCACTTATCATCCCCTTAAGTTTGTCTTTCTCAAGTGTGGAATTCAGTGCCAGCTCCCTGTTGATCTCCTTCAATGCCTCCAGGTTTTTAATATTCTCCTCGCTGGAGATAAATGCAATGTACATGGGTTTTCCCATGGGAGAATTTCCAATCTCCTCAAGTTTCAAACGAGGCGATTCACCGTCCAGTTGTTCAAGGTATTGAATCAACTGTTCATAGGTAAACAGGTTCCTGTCGGAGCCGGGTTCAAATCCAAAAAAATCTGCAGGTTTTGTAATGGACCCGCTCTGTGCCATCAGCCCCAACAGGGAAACAAGCATTGTTGCAACAAGAAGTATACGTTTCATCTGATCAGTTAGGTTTATCACAGTTGGTTAATCTATCCAGACTGTTTTAATATTTACAAATTCTCTAATTCCTTCTACCGAAAGTTCCCTGCCAAAGCCGGATTTTTTTATGCCACCAAAAGGAAGCCTTGGATCCGACTTGACCATGGAATTGATAAAGACTGCACCCTCCTCCGCTCCTTCTATAAAGAGACTGGCCGAACTCTCCGATTGGGTAAATACCTGAATTCCCAGTCCAAATCTCGACTGGTTGGCAAGCTCAAGGGCTTTCTCTGGTGAGTCTGCTTCCATGATGGCGAAAACCGGACCAAAAACCTCCTCATCGAACACCGGCATTCCCGGCTTCACTCCAAGAAGGAGAGTGGGTTCATAAAATGCCCCATTCCTGTGGCCACCGGTTATCAGTTTGGCTCCTTGTTCCACTGAGTCCCTCACCTGCTTCTCCACCTCCTGCGCCTGTTTCACCGAACAGAGAGGACCAATATCCGTCTCCTCCTCCATGGGATCTCCCACCGACAGCTGTCCCACTCTTTTCACAAGTTCAGGAACGAAGTCCTCAGCAATCCACGACTCCAGAATGAACCTTTTGGCTGCAATGCAACTCTGGCCTCCATTCTGCAACCTGGCAGGCAGGGCAATATTGAGGGCCAATTCCTGATTGGCGTCATTCAAAACCACAAAAGCATTGTTCCCCCCCAACTCCAGCACACACTTCTTCAGATGACGTCCGGCCTCGGATGCAACTGCAATACCTGCAGCTTCACTCCCGGTAAGTGTCACCGCTCTGACATACTCATTTCCTATCACACCTGCCACCCGGTCAGAACTGATGGCAAGGTTCTGGAAAACACCCTCCTGAAATCCAGCTTCACTGAAAAGCTCTTCGATGGCTCCCGCACACCCCTGCACATTGGAGGCGTGTTTTAACAGTGCAGTGTTGCCGGCCATCACTGCAGGAGCAGCAAACCGAAATACCTGCCAGAAGGGGAAATTCCATGGCATGATAGCCAGAATGGGGCCCAGCGGCTGGTACATGACAACACTCTCTTCTGCTTCAGTCTCCACAACCCTTTTTTCCAGGAATTGTGCCGCATGTTTGGCGTAATACTCACAAACCCATGCGCACTTCTTCACCTCAGCCTCAGCTTCAGTCAGAGGTTTGCCCATCTCCTTGGTTATCAACACAGCCAATTCCCTGCTGCGTTCCCGCAGGATGACCGCAAGACGATTCATCCACCCTTGGCGTTGTTCAAAAGAGGTGTACCGGAAAGTATTGAATGCTGTGTTGGCCCTTCCAAGCAATACCACCAGGTTCATATCCGAAACCTGCGGATAGTTCACTATTCTCGAAGAATCATATGGATTAATACTCTTAAGAATGGTCATGAAATTGATTGCTTAAATTATTCTGTAAAACGCAATTTAGGAGAATCGAAACGATTATCAAAGAATCCGCCTTCTCAATTTAATCTTCAAATTAAGTGAATCTTCTGTAATGGGCTTATATATTTGTAATACCTTGGAACCAATCAGCAAACAAGAGCGGATCAGCTCACTTGATATCCTCAGGGGTGTTGCGCTTCTCGGTATTTTACTTATGAATGTGGTGAGTCTCTCCCTGCCCGACCCTGCATACTGGGATCCTTCGGGACATGGCGGGGATACCGGTTGGAACCTGAGGATCTTCTTCCTGAACAGCCTGTTTATCGAGGGCTCCATGAGAGCTATATTCAGCATGTTGTTTGGTGCCGGTGTGATCATGTTTACAGCCTCTAAGGAAGAAAAAGGGGGCGGGCTCGAAATTGCCAATGCCTGGTACCGAAGGACCATTTGGCTCATCCTGTTTGGGATCATACATGCATATCTCCTCATCTTTCCCGGGGAAGTTCTGTTTTATTATGGTGTGGTTGGACTATTCCTTTTCCCGACCCGCAAGGCCACCCCATCAAGGCTGGTTCTGTTCTCACTCTTCCTTATACTGGTGCTGGGTGCAATCAAAATCAAAGAATATCATCATATAAAAAAGATCAGTGAAGAGACCGTACTGGCTGAGGAGATGTTAGCCAGAGGAGAGGAACTCACTGCGGCACAATACGAGAGCATGAACCTATGGTATTACAAACTGGCCTCTTATAAACCCGATTCCACAACCAGGGAACGGGTCATTACATCCATGCGTTCGGGATACTTACCGGCTTTCAAAACCATGGCGCCTTATGTCCGCTTTATGCAGACAGACTATTTTTATCGAAACGGATTCCTGGATGCGTTGAGCATGATGCTTTTGGGTATGGCCCTGTTCAGGTGGCGGATCTTTCATGGCGACAAGAAATACCGGGTCTACGGTCTGATGATATTGTTCGGGTATGGAATCGGTATACCCCTGAACTGGCACGAAACTACAACGTACATCAATTCACAATATGACCTGATTACCTATTTCAGGGTTGGCCAGACTTATGACCTGGGACGAATTGCCACTGCCATGGGGCATATCGGATTGGTGATGATCTTCATTCGGCTGAACTTCCTGAATTTCCTCAAACGGGCACTCGCATCCTTGGGAAAGATGGCACTCACCAACTATGTGATGCATTCGCTGATTCTAACCATTGTTTTTATCGTTTTTAAACAGTACGGACAATGGCAGCGTTTCGAACTCTATTATCTTGTGGGTCTCATCTGGCTATTCCAATTGATGTTCAGCCCCCTATGGCTAAAGTTTTTCAGATTCGGACCCCTGGAATGGATCTGGAGAAGGCTCACCTACGGGCGTGCCTTTTTACATTATTCATTAAAATGAATATTTTTATCTCTTGATAACCAACTCCACCAGCCATGTCTATGCAATCTATTGCATTCTTTTGCGCAGTTGTTGGACTCTGTTCATGCAATTCCCAAACGGACTCCTCTGAAGCCGGCAATATTCCAGAGAGCAGACAGGCAAAACCCCTGAGCGACACACTGGCCACCCCAATGGCGAAAGCGCTTTTCTCAAACCTGAATCTACTTTCGGACGACCATGTTCTGCTGGCTCATCAGGATGCTCTGGCCTATGGCATGGGTTGGAAAGGTGAAGAATTCCGGACAGATATCAACGATGTCTGCGGGGACCACCCGGCGTTGTTTGGTTGGGACCTGGGGCATCTGGGTGATGAAGAAAACATAGATGGAGTGCCTTTTGCAGATATGAAAAAGTGGGCCATAGCTGCCTATGAACGGGGAGGGATCAACACCTTCAGCTGGCACATGCGAAATTATGCAATAGGAGGCAGCAGCTGGGACATCGCTTCATGTGTGGATGCCTGCCTTCCCGGAGGTGAGGTACATGATACCTACCTGGAGAAACTGGATCTGGCTGCACAATTCTTTGCCAGCCTGAAAACTGCAGAGGGAGAACTTATACCGGTTATTTTCCGGCCCTTCCATGAGATGAACGGAGGATGGTTCTGGTGGGGAAGCAACTCCTGCACGCCCGAAAAATACAAAGAAATCTTTCGTTTCACCATCGATTATCTCAGGAGTGAAAAACAGTTGCATCAACTGATTATAGTATATTCTACAGATCTGTTTTCTTCAGTTGATGAATACCTGACATTTTACCCGGGAGACGAATATGTGGATGTGCTGGGTTTTGACGATTACAAAGGTCTCAACCGGAAAGAAGAGACCCACAAGACACTGTTTATGCTGGAAACCCTGGATTCACTCTCCACCAGTCACGGAAAACTGATGACCATTTCCGAAACCGGACTGGAGACCATCCCCAACGAGGTATGGTTTACCGATGTGGTGCTCTCCACCCTGAAAGCCAATGCCTCCACCCGGAAGGCCTCCTGGATCCTTTTCTGGCGCAATGGACGGCCCGACCATTTCTATGCCCCCTACCCTGGTCATGCCACCTCTCCTGACTTCATCGAATTCATGAATGACAGCCTGATGTTATCACTTTCCAAACTGCCCGATTTATATAAAATCCAGCAATAAACTACTAACACTCTTCGCCTGAAATAGGTTGACCAATAACCACTAACAAATAACCACTAACCACTAACTACTATCCACTAACCCGCTAACTATTAACCCACTAACTACTAACCACTAACCACTAACCACTAACCACTAACTACTAACTACTAATCACTAACCACTAACTACTATCCACTAATTACCAACCGCTCTATATGAAACTTACACTCATCGACATCCTGATCATCTGTGCCTACCTGGCATCCACCATTGTGATAGGACTGGTGCTGAAGAAGCGAGCCCAGAAAGATAAAACAGCCTATATGCTGGGCGGGAATAAATTGCCCTGGTACATGCTGGGACTTAGCAATGCCTCCGGGATGTTTGATATATCAGGGACTATGTGGCTGGTTACCCTGGCCTTTGTATACGGACTAAAATCCATTTGGATCCCGTGGCTCTGGCCCGTATTCAACCAGATCTTCCTGATGGTGTTCCTCTCCATATGGCTGCGGCGATCCAATGCCACCACAGGTGCCGAGTGGATCGGTACCCGATTTGGCTCTGGCAGGGACGGGAATCTTTCGCATGGGATCGTGGTGGTTTTTGCACTGATCAGCTGCCTGGGATTCCTTACCTATGGATTTATCGGACTGGGTAAATTCATGGAGATCTTTATCCCATGGGAGATCGTCTCCCCGTACATTCCTTTTGAGATAGCACCAGAGTATGTGGCTCATGTGTATGGAATCGTCTTTACTCTCTTTGCCATGTTCTATGCCATCCTGGGAGGGATGACCAGTATTGTGTGGGCCGATGTGATCCAGTACACCATTATGACAATTTCAGCCGTGGTGATCGGGGTCATCGCCATGAATGCCCTTACCGATAATCCGTTGGTAGTTCCCGAGGGCTGGATGAATCCGTTTTTCAGGGCAAAACTGGATATGAACTGGACAGGAATCATCGACGAGGTGAACGCTAAGATCGCCAGTGACGGGTACTCCCTTTTCGGTATCTTCTTCAGCATGATGTTATTTAAAGGGATCCTTGTGAGTGCGGCCGGGCCGGCACCCAACTATGACATGCAGAAGATTCTCTCCACCAGATCTCCCCGGGAGGCAGCCAAGATGTCTGGATTCGTTTCGGTGGTTCTGATGCCCTCCCGCTATTTTATGATTGCAGGTTTTGCTGTTCTTGGACTGATATTTTATGACCGCCTGGACCTGATTGTGGGGAACCGCATCGACTTTGAACAGATCCTGCCTTCCGCCATCAGCGAATTTGTACCGGTTGGCTTTATGGGACTCCTCCTGGCCGGTTTGCTGGCTGCATTTATGTCCACCTTTGCCGGTACTCTGAATGCCGCCCAGGCTTATCTCGTCAATGATATTTATCTTAAATACCTGAAACCAAAAGCATCCCGGAAACAGATAAGCCGCACCAACTATCTCACAGGAATCAGCGTGGTTGGCATCAGCGTTGTATTTGGATTCTTTGCCCTGGATGTAAACAGTGTCCTGCAATGGATCGTATCTGCATTATGGGGAGCTTACACTGCCTCTAACGTAATGAAGTGGTACTGGTGGCGGTTCAATGGTTCGGGATTCTTCTGGGGCATGGTGGCCGGGATTGTACCGGCACTCATTTTTCCCTATGTTTTCGACACTCTCGATCTATACTATTTCCCACTGATTCTGGTCATCTCGCTGACTGGAGCACTTATTGGAACCTATAGTTCTCCACCCACCGATGAAGAGACCTTAAAAAACTTCTATAAAAATGTAAAACCATGGGGGTTCTGGAAGCCTATCCATGACAAAGTGGTAGCCGATGATCCTTCCTTTAAGAAGAATGTTGACTTCAAGATGGATATGTTCAATATTCTGATAGGAATAGTTGCCCAGACTGCATTGGTGATCTTCCCCATTTACATCGTGCTTAAGCGCATGCTGCCGCTGGGTATATCTCTGGTCATTATTGCCGTTTGTCTGATCATTATGAAGAGAACCTGGTGGGACAGGCTTCCCAAAGAAAACCGGTCGTGAAGTGATCATGGATCAATTCAAACAACTGAAAATGGAGGTTGAACAGGAACTGAAGGGGAACATCCTGCCATACTGGATGAAGTATACTCCTGATCAGATATATGGCGGGTTTTACGGACATGTGACCCATAGCAACCAGGTAGTCCAAAAAGCAAATAAGGGCGCCGTTCAAAATGCGCGAATTCTATGGACTTTTGCTGCTGCATCCAGGATGTATGGGGATCCCTCCTATCTGGATACAGCCAGGCGGGCCTACGAATATATTCAGGAATTTTTTCTGGACAAGGACTTGGGAGGGATATACTGGGAACTTTCTTACCAGGGAGAGGTGAGTGCCTCACGAAAACAGATCTATGCACTTGCTTTCACAATCTACGCCATGGTTGAGTATCACAAGGCCACCGGTGAGGAAAAAGCCCTTTCAACTGCCATCTCACTCTTTCAGGAGATCGAATCCAACGCCTTCGACAAGGAACGGAACGGGTATACCGAAGCCCTGTCAAGGGACTGGAAACCAGTGAAAGATCTCCGGTTAAGTGAGAAAGATGACAACGAGAGCAAAACCATGAATACCCACCTCCACATCCTGGAGGCCTATGCCAACCTCTACCGCGTATGGAAAGATCCCCGGCTGGAAGGCGCCCTTGAAAATATCATTAAGCTTTTTCCGGATAAGTTTGTCAATCCGGAGACACTCCATTTGAACCTCTTTTTTGACGATGACTGGAAGCTAAAATCATCCCTGGTCTCCTTCGGTCACGATATTGAATGCTCCTGGTTGCTCCACGAAGCAGCAGAAGTGCTCGGCAAGCCGGAATTGTTGGAACAAACCAGTCGCATGGCTGTTGGTATGGCCCGGAAAAACTTCACGGGTCTGGATAGGGATGGTGGCCTTTTTTATGAATTCTTTCCGGTGGAAGAGAAGCTCGACAGGGATAAACATTGGTGGCCCCAGGCCGAAGCCATGGTGGGTTATTTCAATGCATATCAGCTATCGGGGGATCGTGAATTTGCCCTGAAAACCCATCATAGCTGGAAATTCATTAAAGATAAAATCATTGATCACGAGTATGGAGAGTGGTATTGGAGTGTGAACCGGGATGGAGTTCCGCAGACTGAGAAAGAGAAAGCCGGATTCTGGAAATGCCCCTACCACAATGGCAGGGCGTGCATGGAAATGATACGCAGAATAGAACAAACCATTGATTAACAAATCAAAAAGAGACAAGAAATGAATCAGAACCGGTTTCAGGAACGCAAAAACGCCATCCGGAAAGAACATGAGGCATTGCTATCGAGAAGTAATGAAGAGCTTTTCAGTACCAACGGGATCTTTAACCGGTACAAATACCCGGTACTCACCCGTGACCATTTTCCCATGGAATGGCGGTATGATTTTAATCCGGAAACCAATCCGTTCTTCATGGAACGAATCGGATTCAATGCCGCTTTCAATGCCGGCGCCATCAAATGGAAGGGAAAATACCTGCTGGCTGTTCGGGGTGAAGGGAACGACAGGAAGTCTTTCTTTGCCATCGCGGAAAGCCCTAACGGGGTAGATAATTTCAGGTTCTGGGATCGTCCCCTCACCATGCCCGAAACTGAAGATCCGGACACCAATGTATACGACATAAGATTGACAGAACATGAGGATGGATTTATCTACGGCATATTCTGTACTGAAAGGAAGGATCCGGATGCCCCTGATGGGGATACCAGCAGTGCCGTTGCAGCAGCAGGAATGGCCCGGACCAAAGATCTGGTTGAGTGGGAACGTCTGCCCGACCTGATCACCTACGGCGGACAACAACGAAATGTGGTGCTGCACCCCGAATTTATCAAAGGGAAGTATGCCTTTTACACCCGCCCCCAGGATGGATTTATAGAAACAGGAAAGGGCGGTGGGATCGCATTTGGATTGTCAGAATCGATGGTCGATTCTGAAGTGAAAGAGGAGCAGATCATGGATGCCAAGACCTACCATACCATTTATGAGTTAAAGAACGGACAGGGACCTGCTCCCATTAAAACTGAAAAGGGTTGGCTTAATCTGGCCCACGGCGTGCGTAACTGCGCAGCAGGTCTCCGTTACACCCTCTATATGTTCATGACTGCCCTTGATGATCCTTCAAAGGTGATCCACAAGCCATCAGGACTCTTCATGGGTCCCCTGAGCCAGGAGCGTGTGGGTGATGTCTCTAATGTACTGTTTACCAATGGCTGGATCGCAGATGATGATGGCAGAGTGTTTATCTACTATGCCTCTTCCGATACACGCATGCATGTGGCCACCTCAACCATCCACCAGCTGGTGGACTATTGCATCAATACTCCGGAGGACAAACTCCGTTCGGCCGCCAGTGTGCAGGCCATTAATGAACTGATTGACAAAAATAAAACACTTTAACCCATGAAAACTTTCCACCAACCGTTCTCCATAATATTGGTCCTGGTCTCTGCACTCTCCTTCAGTGAACCTGTGTTTTGCCAGCCCACTTTAAAAGAGTCATTCCAGGAAAAGTTCCTGGTGGGAGCGGCACTTAGCAGGGCCCGGATCACAGGATGGGACTCCTCAGAAAACACGCTCTTAGAACAACAATTCAACACCATTACTCCGGGAAATTCCATGAAGTGGGAGAGGATCCATCCTCAACCCGGAAAGTATAATTTTAAAGTGGCGGACCAGTTTGTGGCGCTGGGGGAGAAACATGACCTGCACCTGGTGGCCCATACTTTAATCTGGCACAACCAGACTCCCCGCTGGGTATTTTTAGACAGTGATGGGAACCTGACTACGCGGGATACACTGCTGATGAGGATGCAGAACCATATACATACCATCATGGGCAGGTACAAAGGAGAGATCCAAAGCTGGGATGTGGTGAATGAGGCGATCAACGATGACGGAACCATGAGAAAATCGTTGTGGTTTCAGATTATCGGGGAAGATTATATTGAGAAAGCATTTCAGTTTGCCCATGAGGCGGATCCAGATGCAGAATTGATCTACAATGACTTCTCCCTCACCGGAAGGACCAAGCGGGAAGGAACTGTCAGGCTTGTTCAAAGCCTGCAATCGAAAGGGATCCGGATTGATGCCATAGGCATGCAGGGACACTATGACATCACCTCTCCCCAATTGAAGGAGCTTGAAGCCAGCATTGTTTCATTCTCCGAACTTGGAGTAAAAGTGATGATCACCGAACTGGATGTCTCTGTACTTCCATGGCCCGATCTTCCTCCGGGAGCTGAAGTTAGCAGTCGCTTCAAATACCGTCCTGAATTGGATCCCTACCAGGATGGACTGCCCGATTCGGTCCAAATTAAACTGGCCGAAAGGTATGCCAGTCTGTTCAGGGTTTTTGTAAAGCATTCTGATAAAATTACAAGGGTAACCTTCTGGGGAGTGGATGACGGAACATCCTGGAAGAACAACTTCCCGGTAAGAGGCAGGACGGATTATGCCCTGCTGTTTGATAGAGAATACCAGCCAAAACCAGCCTTTGATGCAGTGATCCAAACAGTTCATACTGAATAGATCTCTTCCACCGGAAAGCAAACGATTTAACCCATAACCACTTTCACCTCATTGGTGCTTCCTGCTTCACAGACGGGGATCTGTGAACCGGTGATCTTCTCACCATTCAGAAGGATCTCTTTCACCCCGTTGGAGATGTGTTCCGGATTGGCAACCTCGATCCGGTATGTGGCACCTCTGAACTTTCGTGTCACCCGGTACCCATCCCACTCCTGGGGGATCACCGGATTGATACGCAGTCCCTCGAAGTCAGGCCTGATGCCCAGGATGTATTGAGAGATGGCATAGAAATTCCAGGCTGCCGTTCCGGTGAGCCAACTGTTCTTGGCTTCCCCGGGTTTATGTGCATCCTTGCCTGCAATCATCTGTGAATAGACATAGGGTTCCGTTTTGTGCAGGTCACTGATCTCTTCCAGGTACGTGGGACATATCTTTCTGAAGTATTCCCAGGCGGCATTCCCGTCCCCGGCCAGGGTCTCTGCAATCATGATCCATGGGTTGTTATGACAGAAGATGCCTGCATTCTCCTTATACCCTTCCGGGTAGGAACTGATCTCTCCATACTTCACAATATAGCTTGTGAAAGCAGGATTATTCAATACGATCCCGTATTCACAGTCCAGGCGTTCCTTCACCGAATTAAGAGCCTTCCTGGCACGGCCGTCATCCAAACCAATCCCGGCCATGATGCACATCCCCTGGGATTCGATGAATATCTTTCCCTCCTCGCACTCATCACTTCCCACTTTTTCTCCAAAATGGTCATAGGCACGGATAAACCAATCACCATCCCAACCATGTCGGTCGATCACCTTTGTCATTTCGGCAATATGACCAGCAGCATCGTCAGCTTCCCGGTTCTTCCCCAGTCTCCTGCAAAGCTGCTCAAAAGCCCCTCCGTATAACACAAACATTCCGGCAATAAAGACCGATTCGGCTACACCCCCTTCCATATTCTCGGTGGTCTGGAAAGATTCACCAGGTGTTTCTGAAAAACAGTTCAGATTGAGGCAATCATTCCAGTCAGCCCGCCCGATCAATGGCAGCTTATGAGGGCCCAGGTTGTTCACCACATGATAGAACGATCTTTTAAGGTGCTCAAACAGGGTCGCTTTGTTGGATTCATCATTGTCGAAGGGAACCATCTCATCCAGGATTCCCCAGTCTCCTGTCTCCTTAATATAGGCATCTGTGGAAAGTATCAGCCAGAGTGGGTCGTCGTTGAAATTGCCCCCTACAGCATCGTTCCCTTTTTTTGTAAGCGGTTGGTACTGATGATAGGCTCCGCCATCCTCAAACTGGGTGGATGCGATATCGATAATGCGTTCCCTGGCCCTCTCCGGGATCTGGTGCACAAAACCGATCAGGTCCTGATTGGAATCCCTGAATCCCATCCCCCGCCCGATTCCCGACTCAAAAAAGGAAGCGCTTCGACTGAAATTGAAAGTCACCATGCACTGATACTGGTTCCAGATGTTCACTGCACGGTTCAGTTCCTCCTCCGGATGCTCAAGCTGGTAAACCGAAAGCAGATTGTTCCAGAAGCGGCCAAGTTCATCAAAAGCATCCTGGACATCTTCCGGGGATTGAAACTGACTGATCATTTTTTCCGCTGGTATCTTGTTGATCACCTGAGGAGCAGAAAACTTCTCTTCAACCGGCAGTTCAACATATCCGAGCACGAAGACCAGCTCTTTTACCTCGCCCGGCTTCAGTTCTATTTTCAAATGATGGGATCCAATGGGCGACCACCCATGGGCATGGGAATTGCGCGATTGGCACTCCATCACTGCATCGGGGGCATCAAATCCATTGTACAATCCCAGGAAAGATTCACGGTCTGTATCCAACCCCTCCACCACTTCATTGACTGTATAAAAGGCATAATGGTCCCGTCTTTCGCGATATTCTGTTTTATGGTAAATGGTTGCATCCACAATCTCGACCTGCCCGGTAGAAAAATTCCTCTGAAAATTGGACCCATCATCCAACGCATCCCAAAGACTCCACTCCACAAATGAGAAGAGTGAAAAAGAGCGTTTCCTGTTGCTTTTATTGGTGAGCTTTACACGCTGCACCTCACCCCGAAAACCAATGGGCACCATATAGAGCACCTCTGCCTCCAGCTGGTCCACCTCTCCTGTTACCACCGTGTACCCCATACCGTGACGGCACTCATACCTGTCCAAAGGCGTTTTCACCGGTTTCCACCCTGGCGACCAAACCTTTCCATTTTCATTGATGTAGAAATACTTCCCCCCATCATCCACCGGCACATTGTTGTACCTGTACCGGGTAATCCTCCTCAATCGGGCATCTTTATAAAAACTGTATCCACCTGCCGTGTTGGTAATGATGGAAAAGAACTCTTCGCAACCCAGGTAGTTGATCCATGGATAAGGTGTTTTTGGATCGGTGATCACATACTCTCTTCTGCTGTCGTCGAAGTGTCCGAATGTCATTTGATATGCTTTTTCTGTTAAGTTTAGAATTGTTCACTGCAAGGTAATTAAATTAACAATCATTACATTTATATCAAAGTATGATCATAATGGCACATGAGGCATTCCTGAAACTGGCCATAGAAGAGGCATTGAAGGGTATAAGGAGAGGTGAGGGCGGCCCTTTTGGAGCAGTCATTGTGAAAGATGGCAAAATCATTGGGAAAGGTCATAATACCGTGGTGAAATCACACGACCCAACAGCCCATGCCGAAGTCAATGCCATCAGGAATGCTTGCAGCAATGTGAAGAATCATCACCTCACCGGATCGGTCATGTATACCAATTTCGAACCATGTCCAATGTGTCTTTCCGCCATCTATTGGGCCAATATTCGCACCTTTTATTACTGTGCCGGTCGTGAAGTAGCAGAAAAGATAGGATTTATGGATAGTCATCTCTACAGGGAAGTAGCACTACCCATTGAGGAACGTGAGATGAAGTCGTCGAAGATTAATCTGGGCGAGATGAACCGGCTTATCAAAGAATGGGACGGATTGGAGGGAAAAATCCTTTACTAATCTTCCATCTTTTATTGGATTTAAACTATAACTGCTATTTTTATAGATCGATCTACCAACCTGACTTAATACTTTTATATGAACAGAAGAGACTTTATCGGCAAATCGGCGCTCGGTGCAGGCGCTGTTACTTTTATTCCACGGCATGTAATGGGAGGGACCGGATTCCTGACTCCCGGTGACCGGATCAACCTTGGTTTTATAGGGACCGGAAAGCAGAGTCTTGGGTTGATGAGGAGCATTGCCGGGTGTCCCGAGACCATGGTACTGGCTGCCTGTGATGTGGACCAGAAGAAACTTGCCAGATTCAAAGATCTTGCAGAGAAGGTCAATGCTGAGAAATTGCAGGGAGGGAAACAACCAGTGGATACTTATGAAAACTACAGGGAACTGCTGGAAAGAAAAGATATTGATGCGGTGGTGATTGTGACCCCCGACCACTGGCACGCCATGATCGCCATTGATGCCGCAAAGGCCGGGAAAGACATCTATTGCGAAAAGCCAATGGCTCTTACTGTGGCTGAAGGAAGGGCCATGGTTTTAGCGGCCCGGAAATATAACCGCGTTTTTCAGACAGGGAACATGCAACGTTCCTGGAGAGATTTCAGACATGCTAGTGAGATGGTTTATAATGGATACATCGGTGAAGTAAACGAGATCAATGTGAGTGTAGGTGATCCGGTGATGGCATGTGAGCTGCCTGCAGAACCGGTTCCCGATTACCTGAACTGGGATTTGTGGGTGGGCCCATCCATGTTCAGGAATTATAACCCCATACTCTCTCCTCCCATTGAGAACACCAACTGGCCCATGTGGAGACTGTACAGGGATTTCGGTGGTGGAGGGATTACTGACTGGGGAGCACATATGTTTGATATTGGCCAGTGGGCTCTTGGAATGGACAAATCCGGACCTGTGGAGTTTATTCCGCCGGAAAATCGTGCAAAGCGGGGAATGCAGATGAAATATGCAAACGGAACTGTCATGAACCATGTAAACTGGGGTGAGGGCAATGCGGTACAATTCCTGGGTTCTGAGGGAAAAATTGAAGTGAGCAGAAGCTTTTACCGTTCAGATATCGCCGGTCTCACCGAGATGGAACTGAAGGGGAGTGACAAGCAGCTATATCGCAGCGACAACCATTACCAGGACTGGGTAGATGCCATCAAGAAGAGGACCCGTCCCGTATCGGATGTGGAGACTGGTCACCGGACTGCTTCGGTATGTAACATTGTAAATATTGCATATGACCTGGAACGGCCATTAAAATGGGCGCCTTCGCATGAGAAATTTATTGATGACGATGATGCCAACAGGATGCTGACAAGGCCATTCCGTGGAACATGGGATTTTAACGATTTTTAAGAAAAGATGTGAATGCTAACATTTTTGGATAATTACCGTATAATTATTTCATAAATTTCCCTTATGAAAAGAGGAGCCTGGTTTCTCTATCTGTCAATATTGCTATACCTGCCCTTCAATGGTATCGGGCAGAGTTGCAATTCTTTATCCAAGGCCAATTCCATGGTCCCGGACCAGTTTTGTGCACCGGTACTGGTGGACTGGAATGTGAGCTATGTGGGAGTAGATAATGCAGGAACAACCGTGGAGATTCATTATGACTGGGACGACGGATCCTCAGAAACCATTGTGGCCACAGAAAGTTCGGCAGGCACCTTTTTTACAGATGCAAGCCATATCTACCCCTCCCAGGATGACCGATGTAACTACAGGCCTGTCGCAACCCTTGTGGTGAACGGAGTATTGTGTAGCTCCTCATCACAGGAGCAGATCGTCACCGTATGGGATACGGACAACAAAAATGGCGGAGAGGTGAATGCAGAACCGGATGTCTATCCCGTATGTGTGGGCAATGGAGCCACCATGCGGTTCGACGATGGAACACTCTTCAATTGTGTTCCGCCTCAGGAGAAGGATGTGCCCAACGAAGACACACGTTGGATCCAGTGGGTGTATGGCACACACAACACCATGTCCTCTACCACAGAGGTGAGGGTGGATGGCGTGGTCAGGTCATATCCATGGGAAGGCCTGGTGATCACGCTTCCCGGTCCTGTTCACGGCTCGGACAAACAGAGCCTGCCCATCACTGTGGCTGATGATAACCTGGTCGATGAAGAATTTGAGGTGGAACTCAGGTACTGGAACTACTGCAATCCATACCTGCCGGGGATGCCTTCCGAACCTGCAGAAATTGACTATTCGGTGATCCGCATAGTGGATAACCCGGATGCCACCATCACTCCGGTGGA